>DATJQV010000008.1 GCA_035505375.1 bacterium
GGCCCTGCGAAGGGACAGTCCCCGGTTCCGAGGCATAAAGTCCGGCACCACAGGGCAAGCCGCAAGCACAAGCTGACAGCTAACAGCTAGCAGCTTACCGCTTCCGGCCAGTTCTTCATCCCTTCCCTCTCAGTCTCCCCAATCCTCTCCCCCACATCTGAGGCCAAGTCCCGCGGTTCACTAAAATGAACCAGAGTCCGCAGCCGTCACCCATCCGACCCCGCCGAGTTGACATCAGGGCCCGCGTCGCTACCATGTCCGCGATGAGGTCCGGCATCCTGCTTTGCCTGCTGTCCGCGGCGTCACTTCCTTTGCTCTCATGTCGCCACAGCCTCCCATCGAACCACCCACCGGACATGCCCGCACCGCCTTCCGGTCCGAGGTCGCTCTGGCCGGGCGAAACGGTCAAGTTCTGGGCCTCCACCTCTGACCCGGACTATCAGGACAGCGTTTCGTTTCAGTTTGACTGGGGAGACGGCGACACGTCAGCTTGGACTCCGTTCTCCGAGTCTGCCGGTGCCGGGGTGCAGCATGCCTGGTTCAATCAAGGAACATACGGAGTCCGTGCCCGTGCCCGAGACGTCAGGGATGCCGAGTCCGGCTGGTCTGGCTCTCTTCACGTCTCCATTGCCGCCGTCGGGTTCGCGCCGAACGTGAGCGTCGATCATGGTCATTCGTGCGGCCATCCATCCATCGCCGTCGGTCCGCCTTCGGGCGAGTACCAACCAATCTACGTCGCCATGCAGGACGGTCAGAGCATAGCATTTCAGAAATCAACCGACGCGGGCGCGAGCTGGCTGGCTGACAACCAAATTGTCGGTCAGGGATCCGGCCCGCACGTAGCGGCTGACGCCGACGGCGGCATCTACATCGTCTTAGCGGAAGCGAATCGCGTCTATTGCGTTCACTCGTTCGATGGCGGCGCAACCTGGTCTTCGCCCGCCAGGATCGACGACTGCGACTCAGCGCGTTACATATACTCGGTGTACGTTGCCACCAGCACGACCGGCCATCTCTTTTGCGCATGGAACGACGAGCGCGGGGGGAGCTCTAATCTCTGGACGTCAATATCCACCGACCGGGGAGTAACCTGGAGCCCGAACGTGAACACGGCCAGCGGGTTGGTGCGCGGTGTCTGCGTTCAGCCCGGCACCAGTGATTGCTTCATGGCCACAGACGACGAATATGGGGGCGCCATTGTGTATCGTTCGCGGGACATGGGACAGACGTTTGAGCCGGGAGTTCAGGTGTCGGACGACTGGAGTCCGCGCGAGGCCCGCGTGGCCGCTGACCGCGAGCACGTCGTGGCCGCCTATGTCGGCGGCTCTGGGAATGGCGTCACGAGGGCGCGAACGCTCTACACGACCCCGGACACCTGGGGGCCGTGTACGAGTGTAACTGACGTGTCACGCAACTCGTACGACATCGCCCTGGCGATGTCGGCGAGCGGACGGGTTCACACAGCGCAAATGACGAACCGTAACGATGGACGCTACGACATATACTACGCGTGTTCCTCAGACCACGGCGCAACATGGGATACTATCGAACGGGTCAATGACGACATGACAGGAGACAAATGGTATCCCGACATCGGCGCCGACTCGGCCGGCTACGCATACATAGTGTGGGAGGACGGGCGTGTGAGCAATCCCGGGGTCTGGTTCTCGACCAACAACCCGCGGCCCGCAGTGGCGGGTTTTCGGGGACGCGATACGCAACAGCTTCAGCCGCGCGGCAAATGCATCGGGCCACGCGGTGGCACCGCCACGGCCTCACGCCTCAAGCCACAAGCCCGCGCGGACGTAGTCCACGAGTGACCAGCCAACTCATCTTAGATTCAAGATTGTAGATTGCAGATTGTCCGCGCCTCTGCGCGAGTTTCCCGTTGCCGGGTCGCAGTCACCGGACGCCGCCGGCTGTCAGCCGTCGACCGCCCGTCCCGCCGCGTTTCAGACATGACCAAGTCGGGGCGGCAGAGCCGCCCCGAGTGAAGTTGGAAGCCCGGGCTTACCTGACTACGAGCTTGCGGGAAAGACTGGTGCCCCTGGCTTGCAGATGGCAGATGTAGACCCCCGGCGCGACGGTTCTGCCCTTGTCGTCGGTGCCATTCCAAGTCACCTTTCCAGGGCCGGCCGGCAGTGCGTCGGCTACAAGTGTCCTCACCAGGTTTCCCGCGAGGTCATACACTGCAAAACTCGCCCAGCCTGCAGACACAAGGCTGTAGTCGATGGTCGTCTGGAACCGGAACGGATTCGGTGCAGCCGCGCCCAGCCCGGCACGCTGCAGCGGAGCAGTCCGCGGCCCGCTGATTGCGGTCGACTCTCTTGACGCCGCCCATTCGATGGCCTGCTTCAACAGCCGCATGGCATTGGTATCATCGTAGTAGGGTTCGTTGCTGTAGCCCTGGAAGGTCCCGAAGTATATGGGTCCCAGATACACCGAACGCCCGGCTCCGACCTCACGCACCGCGATTGAGGCCTTACCGCTGTCCGCCGTGTAGTCACCCAGCGCAGTCGCTCCGGGCTGAAGCCCGGCGTTAGCGTACTCCCCGTATGCTTGGATGTCGAAGTCACGCACATTCTGAGTCACCGGGTTCGTGCTGTCGTCAACACGAACCTGGCCGGTGGTCGTGAAGCCGTAGTCGCCGGCGGCGGTGACCGCCATTATCGAGTCCATCTGCCAGGCACTGTCGCGGTACGCGCCAAAGACAATCCATCCCAGACCGACGAATCCACCGCCGTTCCGTACCCAGTCCTTGAGCGCGTCCTGATAGGTTCTGAAGTCGTTGTCGGTGTACCCATCGTCGCCGGTGACGACGACGCTGTAGTTGGCGAGCTTTGAGGCCGAGTCGATGTCGGTGCCGACGACGATTGAATCCTCCCAGCCCTCGGCTTTGCAGAGCGAATCTATCCGGTAGCAGGCGTTGGGCGCAACTCGCCCGTTGGAGCTTTCGGCGATCTCGATTGCCACCTTGATCGTGCCGACCGGCTTCCCGGCCTTCACCTGCAGCATGTTCTGCTGCGCCGAGGTCGGCAGCCCGGCCGAGGCCAGCGACACGGCCAGCATGAGTATCATTACTAACGTCCTCATCGTTCAATCCTCCTCGATTTGCACAACCTTCTCCGGCAACGCCTCACGCGAGTCTGCATCCTCGCCTCTGAACCGGGGCTTCGTGTTGTGTCGTTCCGGCCCAGGAGGCCGCCGTTATTCTGGGCCCGCAGGGACGACTGTCAAGCAACGCCGCCACGGGGCCCAGCCCCCAAAAGAAGACTGACCCCGCGCGAGGCGGGGTCAGGAATAACGCTGGCAGACTGTCCGGAGCTACTTGCCGCCGGTGGTAGTCTTCGGTTGCGTCTTGTTGGTCGGCGTCGGCTTCGGCGTCGGCTGCGTCGGCTTAGCCGGCGGCTGCTGTTGCGCCGGCGGCTGCGTCGACTGCTGCCCGACCTTCTTGGTCGTGTCGGTGGGCGCAGGCATCGGCGTCACGACAGCGCCGATTCTCGCCATCAGCGACTCGGGCTTGGTCTTGGCCGGGTCTGAGAGGTACCACTCCACCATCGGGCCGGCGGGCTGGTACTTGTTGTCCGCAATCCACTTGTAGAGGTTCTGATAGACCGGTGCGACCTGGTCGTATGGCCCCATGTACTGGGTCACCGCAACCATGGCTGCCGGCATCTCTTTGACGCTGAAGCCGGTCTTCTTGTCGAGCTTCACGGCCTTGGTCCCGGGCGCGACTTTCACGCAGACCTCGTACCTGCAGCTCTCCGGTTTGACGGTGGCCGGGTTGTCGTAGTAGACGCCAAACGGGCCGTCTACACTGGTCAGCTTCTGTGTCTGGACCGCGGCCGCGAGGTCGGCTACTGCCTTGCCGGCATCCGCATACGGCCCCATCTTGGCGATGCTGGCCACCATCGACGAATCGACCGTCATGACCTGCGCGCTGAACACCGGCTCAGCCGGCTTCTGGACCTGGGGCGCCGGCTTCTGGCCGCCGCCGCATCCGACCATCATGGCTACTACCATCAGGCTGATGGTAAAGCTCAGGACATTCTTCATCTGCACTGCTCCTTTTTGGTTTCTTCGAATGTCGAGGAACGCGGGGATTATAGAACCTTCTTTCCGCTTGTCAAGTCAACGGGCCGGACGCGCCACGGCGCGTCCGCGCAGCGCCCCGCACTCTCAGTTTCTTGAATATCTCCGTCGCGGCGCTATAATGCTCGGCGATCGGTTCGATTTGACTGAAGGCTTACGAGATCTGGAGGACTATTTGGCTGGCAGAACAATTGTAACGTTGCC
Source organism: bacterium (assembly GCA_035505375.1). Classification (NCBI taxonomy): domain Bacteria; species bacterium. Next base: position 4,297 of record DATJQV010000008.1, read on the forward strand.
CGGCGACGGTATCGGCAAGACCGTGTTGCCTGAAGCCATCCGGGTTCTCGATGCGGTAGGTCTCAAGGCAGAGTATGTCCCGGGTGACATCGGCTGGGACTTCTGGCGCAAGGAAGGAAATGCCCTTCCGGAGCGGACCATCAAGCTGCTCGAGCAGCATAAGATTGGCCTTTTCGGCGCGATAACCTCCAAGCCGAAGGACAAGGCTCAGGCCGAGATCGACCCGGCCCTCCAGGGCAAGGGGTTCCAGTATTTCAGCCCGATCGTCACGATGCGCCAGCTCTTCGACCTGGATATCTGCATCCGACCCTGCAAGTCATTCCCGGGCAACCCGCTCAACTTCATCCGCCGCAAGGCCGACGGCTTCGAGGAACCGAAGGTCGACACCGTGATTTTCCGCCAGAACACCGAGGGCTTGTACTGCGGGGTGGAATGGACCAACCCGCCGGCCGATGTCCGCAAGGCCCTCGAGACACACAAGAAGATGAAAGCGTTCGTCAATGTCCCCTCTGAAGACATGGCGATATCGCTGCGTATCTTCACGCGCCAGGCCTGCCAGCGTATCGTTCGCGCCGGGTTCGAACACGCGAAGAAATACGGCTACAAGTCGGTGACCATCTGCGAAAAGCCTAACGTAATCCGCGAGACTTCCGGGATGATGGAAGCCGAAGCGAAGAAGATAGCCAGGGAGTATCCCGGGATAGCGCTCTGGTCCACGAATATCGACGCCCAGATGATGTGGCTGACCAAGAACCCCGAGGACTACGGGGTCATCGTGTCGGGCAACATGTTCGGCGACATCGTCTCCGACGGATTCGCGGGGCTGGTCGGCGGACTGGGCTTTGCCTGTTCGGCCAACATCGGCCGCGACGTCGCGGTCTTCGAGCCCACCCATGGCTCGGCGCCGAAGTACGAGAAGCTCTCGCCGTCCATCGTCAACCCGGTGGCAATGATTCTGGCCGCCGGCATGATGCTCGACCACATCGGTGAACACGCGATGTCGGAGCGCATCAGCGCCGCGGTTGCCAAGGTAGTGACGAAGGGCAAGGTACGCACCTATGACATGTTCAGGCTTCCCGGTGGCCCGGACGTGTTCAAGTCCGGTGCCGCCACCACGCAGCAAATGACGGACGCCGTTATCGCGGAGCTGTGAGAACTGGATGATAACCGCACAGGACATTGAGGAGCTGTTCCACAAGCAGCTCTCCTCTATCAAGGACGCAACCACACGCGACAAGACCGTTGCGACCTGGCTCGAAGCCGCAAGAATGGGCGGCTGGCATTCAGTGGAAGAGCTGAAAGCAATGCCCTTCACGCTGCTGACCAACACTCACGGCATATCGCTGGTGGAACACACGATTGCCGTGACCGACGGAGCTCTGGCACTTGCAGGAGCCCAGAAGAACGCCTACGCGCGCATGCCCTACGAAGTCAACGTGGACCGACTGATTGCCGGCGGATTGCTGCACGACGTCGGTAAGCTGATTGAAACCGAAAGGGATGGAAAGGGTGGATTCCGCAAGAGCCGCAAAGGCATGTACGCGCGCCATCCCATCTCCGGAGCGATCATTGCGGCCCGGTGTGGGCTACCCGACGATATCGTCAACACGATTGCCTGCCACGCCAAGGAAGGCGATGGCGCGCCGAAGGTCATTGAGACCGTGCTCATTCACCAGGCCGACTTCGCGACTTTCGACCCGCTGGTGATGCTGGAGAAGGGGCAGCTAATCGCATAACAGCAATGCAAGAGTTAAGGTGCAAGGTGCAAAGAGCAAGACGGAAGACCTTCCTCGATCTTGCAGTTTGCAGTGTACATCTTGCGCCTCCGAGTGAACGGAGTGACACATGACCATCGTCGAGAAGATCATCGCCGCCCACTCCGGAACCAGGGACCAGGGACGAAGAAACGAGGAACGTCCTAATTCCTCCCTCCTCTCTCCTACCTCCTCACTGCTCCCTCAGCTCAAGCCGGGTGACATCATCGAACTCGGAATCGATGTACGGGTGGCACGCGACTTCGGGGGCGCGAACGTCGTGAAGAACCTCGAAGAGAACGGTCTCGGCGTGGCCGACCCCGCGAAGACGTTCTTCACTTTCGACTGCAACCCGACCGCCTCCGACCAGAAGTACGCGGCGAATCAGCAGGCGTGTCGTGTCTTCGCCCGCAACCACGGCATCAAGGTCTTTGACGTCGACGCGGGTATCGGAACTCACATCGCGGTTGACAATGGGTTAATCGGTCCCGGTGACACCATCGTCTCGACCGACTCGCACGCCAACATCCTCGGCGCAATCGGGACGTTCGGCCAGGGCATGGGCGACCAGGACATTGCCCACGCCTGGGCCTACGGCAAGGTCTGGTTCGAAGTGCCGGCAACGGTGAAAGTCGAACTGGTCGGCATGCCGAGACCCGGGACAACCCCAAAGGACGTCGGGCTTGCCCTGCTCCGCCACTTCGGCGCGAACGGTCTGCTCGGGCTTGCCGCCGAAGTCTACGGTGAGTACGCGGACAAGCTGAGCCTGGACGGCAGACTGACCATCTCGTCGCTTGGCACCGAGATGGGAGCGATAATCATCTTCTTTCCGCCGAATCAGGCCATCCTGGACTACTGCCGCCAGGCGAAGGTCAGGGCTCAGGGTTCAGGGACCGGGGAGCAGTCCCAAATCCCCGACCCCCAATCCCCGCCCCCCATCTACCAGGCTGACACGGACGCCGTCTACGAACGCAGCGAGCGAATCGACATAACCGACCTTGAACCGCTGATAGCGAAACCCGGCCACCCGGAAGACGTAGTCGCTGTTGCCTCGGTGGCAGGCCGCAAGATTGACTCGGCCTTCATCGGTTCCTGCACCAACGGACGCATGAGTGACTTGAAAGCCGCGGCCGAGATACTCAAGGGCCGCAAGGTTGCTCCCGGAGTCGTGCTGAAGGTCGTGCCCACGACTGATGAGATCTGGCGTGAAGCCCTGCGCACCGGTATCATCGAAACCCTCAAACAGGCGGGGGCCTTGGTGGGAAACGCGGGCTGCGCCGGCTGCGCTGCCGGACAGATCGGACAGAACGGCCCGGGCGAGGTGACGGTATCGACCGGTAACCGGAATTTCGCAGGCAAGCAAGGCAAGGGCGACGTATATATCGCTTCGCCCGAGACCACGGCCGCGTCGGCCATTGCCGGAGCTATAGTCAATCCGGGCGCCATCCCCGTCCGCCCCGCGCTCTTCAAGCCGAAGCCGATGGCCAAGGCCTCCCACGATCACCGCGCTCCCCAGTCAGTATCGTTTGTGGTCGAGGGACGGGTCTGGGTCATCCCGAAAGACAACATCGACACCGACATGATATTCCACAACCGCCACCTCACTGTCACTGACATACGCGAGATGGGGCAGTACGCGTTCGGCAACCTTGCCGGCTGGGAGCACTTCAGCAAGAACGTCCAGCCCGGCGACATCGTGATTACCGGCAAGAACTTCGGGGCCGGTTCTTCGCGCCAACAGGCGGTTGACTGCTTCAAAAGCCTGAAGATCGGCCTCGTCATCGCGCGTTCATTCGGAGCCATCTACTTCCGCAACGCGGTCAACGTCGGATTCCCGGTCATGGTCGCGGACCTGCTGGACTCCGGCATAAAGGATGGTGACAGAATCCGTGTCAACCTGACAACCGGCGAGATCGAACTGCTGGCAACGGGCGTGAAGGTCCAGGGCCGTCCGTTCCCACCGGTCCAGATCGAAATCTACAGAAAGGGCGGGCTGCTGGGTTAACAACCAATGACTGCTCCAATGACGTTTGCCGAGAAGATTCTGAGCCGGAAGGCGGGTAAGGCGTCTGCCCTCGCCGGCGACCTCGTCACCTGCAAGCCTGACCGGCTGCTGATGCACGACAACGCCGCCGCCATAACCGACAAGATAGCCAAGGATGCGGCCGAGTACGGTATCGCCGACCCGGAACAGCCGGTCATTGTCCTCGACCACGTTATTCCGGCTTCGGACGAGAAGACCGCGACCAGCCACAAGAAGATACGCGAGTTCGTGAAGAAGTACGACATCAGGCACTTCTTCGACATCGGCACCGGCGTCTGCCATCAGGTCATGGTCGAAAAGGGGTTGATCCTCCCCGGCATGCTGGCGGTCGGATCCGACTCGCACACCTGCTCGTATGGCGCGGTGAACGCGTTTGCGACCGGCATCGACCGTACCGAAGCTGCCGCACTGCTCCTGACCGGAGAAACCTGGTTCAAGGTACCGGAGACAATACGTATGACGCTCAAAGGCCGCCTGCCCGAGATGGTTTCGGCCAAGGACCTCATTTTGACCATTATCGGTAAGGTCGGCGCTGACGGCGCCGACTACTGCTCGGTCGAGTTCTGGGGTGACATCGCCTGCCTGAGTATCGACGACCGGTTTGCCATCGCCAACATGGGCGTGGAGATGGGCGCGAAGAACGCGGTCTTCCCGGCAGACGAAGTTACGAAGGGCTATCTGCAGCAGATCGGCGTCATGCGAACAAGCTGGAACCCCGAGTGGGCTGATGATGGAGCGAAGTACCGGCAGGAGTTTGCCTGGAACCTGGCTGAAATCGTGCCGGCGATCGCCGTGCCTCACAAAGTAGACAAGTACAAGCCGGTCACCGAGCTGGTCGGGATGGAAATACAGCAGTGCCTCATCGGCACGTGCACCAACGGCCGGGCAAGCGACCTCGCGGTCGCCGCCAGGATGCTCTGCGGAAAGAAGGTATCTGCGAACACGCGGCTGCTCATCCTGCCCGCGTCCCGGGCCGAACTCGAAAAGGCACTCGACTCCGGCGACATTGAGACTCTCGTGTCAGCCGGTGCGGTGCTCCTGCCCCCGGGCTGCGGCCCGTGCCTTGGTGCACACCAGGGCTGCCTCGCGCCCGGAGAGAGATGTCTCTCCACGTCGAACCGCAACTTCAAGGGACGGATGGGCTGCAAGGACGCCGAAATCTACCTCGCCTCCCCGGCAACCGTTGCCGCCACCGCGCTGACGGGAAAGATAACCGACCCGCGGGAGGTATGTTGAGAACCGACCCAAGTCAGAAGTCAGAATGCAGATTCCCGGAACTCTCTGAATTCTGGTATCTGGTTTCTGACTTCTGATTTCGTCTGAGGAGACGCGCATGAGAGTCTGGCTTTACGGAGACGACATCAACACCGACATGCTGTTCCCGGGCAAGTACACATACACCTGCGCCAAACCGGACGAGATAAAGCCGCACCTGCTCGAGGACCTCGACCCCGATTTCGCCAGGACGGTGCAACCGGGCGACATCATCTTCGCCGGCAAGAACTTCGGCTGCGGCTCCTCACGAGAACAGCCGGTGCTCGGTCTGAAGGCGGTCGGCATCGAGGCAATCGTAGCCAAGAGCTATGCTCGCATATTCTACCGGGCAGCCATCAACCAGGGACTGCTGCTGATTGAGTGCCCTGAAGCTGTGGAGGCATACGCGCGGGCCATGGCTGGAACCGCTGAGGTTCCGGACCGTGTCCCAAGCGTCAAGCTGAACCTGAACGAAAGCTCCCTAACGGTCGACACGCAGACATTCAAGTTCCCGACACTTCCTCCCGAGATACTGGCGATACGCAATGCCGGCGGCCTGCTCGAATACACTCGCGCCAAGCTCAGGTCTCGAGTCCAGAGTCCAAAGCCCAATGTCTAGCATCGTCACCGCGGGACGCCGCGGCACGGAGGTCCGTTCGGACCTCTGGGTCGAGCTCGAACTGCGCACGTCCGGAGGCATCGAGCTGAACATGAAGAGCAAGGTCGACTTCATGTACGGGGAGGCCAACCGCAGGTTGGTGCTCGACACGCTCAAGGCGCTCGGTGTCGAGCACGCCCACGTCACTATTGAGGACACCGGGGCACTTCCCTTCGTCATCATGGCCCGTCTGGAAGCGGCTGTCCGCCGCGTCGAGGGACATGACCGAAACGCTCTTGGCGTTTCGGATCGTGTCCCGGTGCCGAGTTGCATTCCCGAACCCGGCCCCAGCTTTGCCCGTCCAACGGCCCGCGACCGCTGGCGCAGGTCTCGCCTCTACCTGCCCGGCAACGAACCGAAGTTCATGCTCAACGCGAGGATCCACAAGCCGGACGCGGCCATCCTCGACCTTGAGGACTCGGTTCCGCCCGCAGACAAGGACGCGGCGCTCCTGGTGGTACGGAATGCGCTCTACGCCCTCGACTTCGGCGACTGCGAGCGGATGGTACGCATTAATCAATTGCCGCGCGGGCTGGAAGAAGTCGAGCCGCTGGTTCAAGCCGGCGTCAATCTCATGCTCATCCCCAAGTGCGAGAGTGCTGAACAGGTCAAGGAAGTCGACTCCCGCATCACCTCCTCCCTAGCCCCTAGCCCCTCGCCCCTAGCCCCTGCTGTCTGGCTGATGCCGATAATTGAGACCTGCGAAGGCATGTTCAGAGCCCGTGAGATTGCCGGCGCTTCGCCGCGAGTCGTAGCTCTGACCTACGGGCTCGAGGACTACATCCTCGACCTCGGTGGCGTGAAGACGCCGGCCGGGCTGGAAAGCCTCTGGGCCCGTTCCCAGGTGGTGAACGCAGCCAAGGCCGCCGGCGTGCAGGCAATAGACACAGTGTTCGCGGATGTCGAAGACATGGCTGCGCTGCGGGCAAGCTGCCGGGCTGCCAGGGAGCTCGGGTTCGAAGGCAAAGGCTGCATCCACCCGCGTCAGATTGAGGTAGTGAACGACGAGTTCACGCCGGCAGAGGCCGACATAGAGAAGGCGAAACAGATTGTGCTTGCATTCAGGGAGGCGCAGGCTCAAGGTCGGAACGTCGTCAATGTCGGTTCCAAGATGATCGACCCACCGGTAGTGGAACGCGCCCTGCGCACGATCGCACTCGCTGACAAAGTACAAAGGACGAAGTCCTAAGGACAAAGCAATGGCGAAGAAGGAAGCAAGAGGGTCGGACTTCGGCCTTTCCGTCCTTACGACTTGCTTAGTCCTTTGTCCTTACCAGTTAGTACTTAGGAACACAAAGGCGGGGTCGCCACTGGCCACGCGACGTACCTAGAAGTGCGCATGGAGCTTGTCAGAAATGCCCTCGGCCGGCTAGTCCCAACGGAAGTGAACGGTAAGCCGGCAATCCCGTTCCCGGGCGTCGGCAAGCACCGGCCTGCCGGCCGCAAGGCCTGCCCGCCCATCCCGACTTGCCTGGACTACCCTGAGGACGGCAACAAAGTTGTGCCGGACCTCAAGACTGCTCTGGAAAAGGCCGGCATCCGTGACGGCATGACGCTCTCGACGCACCACCACTTCCGCGATGGAGACACGCTCTCACTCCGGCTGTTCGACCTCTGCGCCGAGATGGGTCTCAAAGACCTCATCTGGTATCCGTCTGCCGCATTCCCCTGCCACGCCCCAATCACGAAGCACCTTGACTCCGGGGTCATCCACCATATCGAGGGCAGCCTGAACGGCCCGCTCGGTGATTACTGCACGCAAGGCAGGATGCGCGGGCTCGGAGTGCTCCGGTCGCACGGCGGGAGGGCCCAGGCAATCCAGGACGGCGAAGTCCATATCGACATCGCAGTCGTGGCCGCGCCTGCTGCCGACCAGTTCGGCAATGCCAATGCGGTCCACGGCAACTCGGCCTGCGGCGTTCTCGGCTACGCTGACGCCGACCTCGACTACGCCGACCGCACCATCGTTGTAACCGACGACATTGTGCCGTTCCCGGCAGTCCCGATCCAGCTCTCCGGCACCCACGTAGACATGGTAGTACGGCAGGACAACATCGGCGACCCGAAGAAAATTGTCTCGGGCACAACCCAGATAACCCGCAGCCCGGATCGGCTCTGCATTGCGGAACTGACTGCCAGATTCATCCGCGACTCCGGCATCATGCGCGACGGGTTCAGCTTCCAGGCCGGGGCCGGCGGTGTATCGCTCGCCTTTGCCACATACCTCGCCGACATGATGAAACAGGCCGGGGTCAAGGCGAGCTGGCTCCATGGCGGCTCGACCCGCTATCTCGTGAAGATGCTCGAAGACGGACTCGCGCCGGCGCTCATCGACGGCCAGGCCTTTGACCTCGATGCCGTCCGCTCAATCGGCGTCAACCGCGGCCACGTCGACACCAGCCCGCTGGTGAGCTACAACTACCACGCCAAAGGCAACTACATGAACCTGCTCGACGTGGCAGTGCTCGGTGCGACCGAAGTGGACCCGAACTTCAACGCCAACGTGGTCACGCATTCGGACGGGCGGCTGCGCCATGGCATCGGTGGCTGGCAGAACTGCATGCAGGCCCGCTGCACCATGCTCGCGGTGCCCGCTATGCGCGACCGGATGCCGGTCATAGTTGACGAGGTGACGACTCTCTGCGCGCCGGGCGAACTCGTTGACGTAGTCGTCACCGAACTCGGCATCGCCATCAACCCGCTCCGTCAGGACCTGCTCGACGCGGTCAAAGGCAAAGGCCTACCGGTCCGACCAATCCAGGACATCAAAGCCGAGGTCGAACGCACCTGCGGCAAGCCGTCTCGTGCGCGGGACATGACCGAATCGTCCGACGATTCGGATCGTGTCCCAGGCCGCAAGGTCGTTGCCGTCGTCAAATGGATCGACGGCACGGTCATCGACTCGGTGTACCAGGTCCCGGCATAGCCGGGACAGCACAGGTTCAAGCCCGGGCACAAACAACCTCGGATGCGTTTCGCCATTCGCCTCTCCCCTCTGCCCTCATGCCTTCGGTCATCCTCTGACATCTCACATCTCGCTTCTTACATCTTGCATCCACGTGCTCTGGACTCCCCGCAATCCGCCCGCTACAATCGCTCTGTGCCCAACATCCGCCGGCTCTCGCTGCGACTGCTCGCGACAATCGTCCTCGTCGCCATTGGCCTCCTCATCATTCTTCTCCCCGCCCTGGTTCGTCGGCAGCAGCTTCGGACCCTGGGCCTGCCCTCCTCGTTCACCTTCACCGATTCCGCCGCCGTGCCGGCCGGCTCTCCTCCGCCTGACTCCGCGGCGGTGATGACCGCGCTGGGAAACGTCATCGACCCGGAGATAGGCATCAGCATCGTTGACCTTGGGCTCGTACATGCCGTGAGCATCAGCCCCACCGGCGACGTCAACGTCGATGTCGCTCTCACAGTGGCCGAATGCCCAGCTGTGAACCAGCTCGGCATCCTGACATCAGAGGCAGTCATCGCGGTGCACGGCGTTCGCCGGGTCAATGTTCGACTGGACCCGAAGCTTCCGTGGGACCCAGGCCGCCTGAGTCCCAAGGCCAGAGAGCTATATCGCAAGCGGTTCGGAAGACCGTGAAACCACGGATGAACACCATTACACACAGATTCCGTGTTGTGGCTTCGCCACGCTACGCTCATCTGCACTACAAGCGTGCATCGTCGTCTTCGCGACGTTCTTGCTTTCTGCCGCTTCTGTCCAGAGGCCGCCAAGTTCCTGGCGACCGCCCACGAATGCCACCACCGGCGACGCAAGACTCGGATTCGCTTCTTCCGGATGACGGGCAGTCTTCGACTGGGGATTCACCTGAGCAATCTGCTGAATCTGCGAGATCTTTGGATGTCCTTTCCGAGCCATCTGCGGCATCTGCGATTACTTCGGGTTTGGTTGCTGCCTCCAAGGCCGCGCCAGGCGAGTCTGTGGTTGCTTTCGCATGATCCCGGCACTCGTCGGTAAAGCGCTGCTGCTTGGGTTCACGACCGGTCTGTTCTGTGTCGGCTTCTGCGTGCCTCTGGTTGGGCCGTTGTTGATCGCGGACGAAACCCGTGGGGTCAGGCGCTCGGCTGACCGCGTCCTGCTCTTCCTCGCCGGCCGCCTCGTCGCCTACCTGCTCTTCGGGCTTGTGTTCGGCGCACTTGGCAGCGTCCTCACCAACGTGTGGAGCCTCAAGTACATCCTGCTGCCACTGCTCTACGCGATTCTCGGAGTGATGATGGTTGTCTATGCCGTGGTTCAGTCATTCCCACACATCGGATTCTGCCGGACGCTTGGTCAGCCGGTACGGTCTGGCTGGTACATCGTGCTCGTCGGCTTCCTCGCCGGCATCAACCTCTGCCCGCCGTTTCTGCTGGCGGTAACCACGGTCATTGACATCGGCGGTGCGCTGCGTGGAGCCTTGTTCTTCCTGGTCTTCTTCCTCGCGACGAGCGTCTATCTGCTACCGCTCTTCTTCGCCGGACTTGTAAGCCGGTTCTCCTCAGTCCGCTTCGCCGGCCGCGTCGCCGCCGTCCTCGCCGGCCTCTACTTCCTCTACCTCGCCGCCAGCACAGCCCTCATCCGCACCCGCTAACGCGTCACCACGACCTTGAGAACAGCTTGCGGCTCGGAGCTTGCGGCGTGTGACTCTTCCCATACGAAGTAGACACCGGGAGCCAGTGCCCGCACGTCATTCGCGCCGGGCTTCAGGTCGAGGACTTTGCGGCCGCTTATGTCCAGCAGCGAGGGGCCGAAAGTGGGGACAGTCCCTGAAGGTACAGTCCCCATTTTCGGCAGGAACAGCACGCCGCGAACGATGGTCGCTCCGCCATTCGTCATTCGCACTTTGGCGTTCGGCGTTTCCTCGATGCCTTGTCCCAGCGTCGGGTCCATCTCGCCCCAGATGCGGTCGGTGTTGTAGATTCTGTTCCCAGTGGTTCCGGTCCAGCTCTGGTAGGCAAGGAACAGGTGGCTGCCGGGGATGTGCCCCAGCGCCAGGCATGACTGGACTCCGTCCTGCCGGACAACCCGCCCGTAGCCGAACACGGCTCCGGCCGGCGACACCTTCGTCCCGTAGATATCCGGGTTGCCGCTGGTGCAGCAGTCTTCCCAGAGCGCGACGAAGTTGGTGTCGTCGAAGGCAACGGCGGGACCGAGCTGGTCGTATTCCGCGGTCGACAGGGCAATGCCCGTAGAATCAAGCACCGCGCCTTGCGTGGTCACGCGCGCCCCGAAGATGTCCGAGTAGACGCTGCGGCGGTAGTCTTCCCAGGCGACGAAGTAGGTCGAGCCGCCATAGGCAAGGGCCGGAGCTTCTTCCTCGCCTTGCACGTGCGAGACGGCGAAGCCGCTGGCGTCGAGCACTATGCCCGCGGGCGTCACCCGCGCACCGTAGATGTCGGTCATGCCGGAGATGACGCGGTCGTCCGCCCAGACCAGCAGGAAGTTAGCGCCGTCGAAGCCCATGGCCGGAGCGGTCTGTTG
>DATJQV010000009.1 GCA_035505375.1 bacterium
GGCAGGCCGATTCATGAAGCAGGTGCCCTGCGCGTACCTGCGGATTCAGCCGCAGGTCGACAGCAACCCGAAGATAAGGAAGAACCAGCACGCCATCCAGTTGATAGACAGCGCCACCGCCGTTGTCTATGGTGGTGCAGGAATCAGCCCTTGGACCCGGGTCAACGACTCGGCGATGAACCCGGCCAATCATGTCTACGACATATCGAACCCGCCGGTCTGGATACCTCAGGTCCAGGAGGTGCAGGACGAGGTCCGCGTCCTGCTTTACCTGCACGAACTCGCAAACATGGACACCACGTACGATGGGGCCGCCGAGCGCCGGGACATCGTAGTTCCGGCCGCGTCCCTCAGGGTTGCTCCAAGGCCTTGCCGGGGCATGCTGCAGGTCTGTTTGCCGCCTGTGCACGGCGCGCGCGAGCTCCGGATGCACGACGTCTGCGGCAGAATGGTTCTGCAGAGAACTGTGCCCGCGGGCAGAGCGAGTGTTTCGCTGGATTTACGCGGCCTGCGACCAGCGGTCTACTACGTTTCAGTTGCCGGGTCCGGCAGCGCGCCGGTCGTGGTTGTGCGCTGAAGCCCGGGCCTGTCGGCAGGGCTTGCCAGCGCTGTTTTGCCCGGCATAATCCCAGCAGTGACCGAAACCCAACTCAAGGCCATCCGGGAGCTCTTCCCGGTAACGCACCGCTATGCGTATCTGAATCACGCGTCGAACGGCTCTCTCGCCCTGCCGGTGGTCGCGGCGATGAACGGCTACATCGAGCGGTGCAGCCTGCACGGTGAGGTGCCTTACTCCGAGGCCGAGGCAGCGGTCGAGGAAGGCCGCGAGCTGGCGGCTCGGCTGATGGGTGTGCGCAAGGAAGAGATTGCGTTCGTCAAGAACACCTCCGCCGGTGCCATAATCGCCATCGGTTCCATCGACTGGCACCACGGCGACAACATGATTCTGATGCGTGACGCGTTTCCGACCAACATCTACCCGTTCAACTACCTGCTGCCGTTCGTCGAGAAGCGGTACGTGACCAGCACCGAACTGGCCAAGGGGTCGGACTGCATATTCCGGCTCGTCGACCGGCATACACGCGCGATTGCCATCGACTGGGTACATTTCCTCTCCGGTGTGCGGGCGGACATCGGCGCGATAAGTGATTTCTGCCGCACGCGCGCCATCCACGTCCTGCTCGACGCCATGCAGGGGCTGGGCGCGGTGGACCAGAGTTTCGGGGACCTCGGCTTTGACTTTGTCTACGCCGGCGGCGGCAAGTGGCTGCTCGGGCCTCAGGGCAGCGGCATTCTCTACGTCAACTCGGCGACGCTGCCGGGGCTGAAGCCTGCCAACCTCGGCTGGCTGTCGGCGAGATGGGACGACTTCAACGACATCTACACGCCCAAACCGATGAAACCGGGCGCGAGCCGATTCGAGGAGGGGACCAAGAACTACATCGGTATCTACGGGCTGCGCGAGTCGCTGCGCATCCTGCTCAACGTGGGGATGAGCGAGGTCGCAGCGCGAGTGCGAATGCACGTGCAGTTGCTGCGTCAGTGGTTGAACGAGAAGGGGTTCGAGACTCTGACCCCGGCTGTCCCCGAACGTCACGCGGGGGTAATCGACGCATACAGGCCGGGCGTGGACATGGCCGCGCTGTTCGCGCGGCTGAAGGAGCAGGGGTTCATCTGCTCGTTGCGCGAGAACCGCCTGCGCATCGCTCCGCACTTCTACAACACCGAGGAAGAAGTCGAGCGGTTCTGCGCGGCCCTGCCGGGCAAGGGCGAGACGGTTGCCTGATGGTTGGTATCGATCTCACGGGCCGCGTTGTCCTGGTGACCGGCGGCAGTCGGGGACTGGGTGGAGCCGCAGCGCTGGCGCTCGCGCGGGCCGGTGCGGACGTGGCGGTCAACTACGTGAAGGATGGGAAGGCGGCCCGCGACGTTGCCGCTCGGTGCGGGGAGTTTGGTGTTCGGGCCATGGCCATGAAGGCAGACGTGGCATCTTCGGGCGACGTCAAGCGGCTCTTTTCGCGGGTTGCCGCACGTTTCGGCCGGCTGGACATTCTCGTCGCCAATGCCGGCATCTGGAAGGTCGCGGCCATCGAGAAGATGACCGACCGGCAGCTTGCCGAGACGCTCGACCTGAACGTCAGGGGCGTCTTCTACTGCTGCCGGGAGGCAGTTCCATTGATGCGTAAGGCCGGCGGTGGACGCATCATCCTCGTCGCCTCCACCGCGGGCCAGCGCGGTGAAGCATTCCATTCGCACTACGCTGCCAGCAAGGGAGCGGTCATCAGCCTGACCAAGTCACTTGCGCCGGAACTGGCGGCAGACCGTATTCTTGTGAACTGCATCGCACCCGGATGGTTCGATACCGACATGTCGCGGCCGAGCCTGAGCAAGCCCGACATACGCGAGCAGGTCCTTGCCACGATACCACTGGGCCGCGTCGGCAGGCCCGAGGAGTTCGCCGGTGCGGTGCTCTTCCTTGCTTCCGAACTCGCGACCTTCGTCACCGGCGAAATCCTGAACGTCAACGGTGGAGCAGTCCTCGTCGGCTAGTTCCACGCCCCGCCCCCACACGGCAGGGCAGAAGGTCGCGATTGTCCTTAGCATCGCGGCGCTGGCCGCCGTGGTCGTGCTGCTGGTGCTCGCCGGGGGCAGGGTCTGGCACTTCTTCCGCCACCCTTCAGAGCTGCGGCCGCTCGTGCGTGGCTGGGGAGCCTGGGCGCCGTTGGGCATACTCGCGTTCCAGGTCACACAAATTGTCATCGCCCCTCTGCCCGGCGATGCGCTGTCGTTCACGTGCGGGTATGTACTCGGGTTCTGGCCGACAATCGTTTGGCTGATGGTCGGTGTCATGCTCGGCTCGACCGCCGACTTCCTGCTGACCCGATTGCTGGGCCGCAGGGTTATGCGTTTCTTCCTGTCGCCCGAACAGCTCGCACGGCTCGACTCGGCGGTTCTGCGACGGGGCACTTTCTACGTCCTGCTGCTTCTGCTGGTGCCAAACCCGGTCGGAGACTGGGTCTACTATCTCGCCGGCCTGACTTCCATGCCATGGCCCATCTTCATCCTGCTGGTCTTTGTCGGCAAGCTCCCTTCGAATCTGTTGAACTGCAGCCTTGGGGCTACGGCCACGCATTTCGGTTGGCGTGAGTGGGCGATTCTAGGGCTGGTCGCGGCGACGCTCGCTTTCTTCTACTACAAGAACCGCGCCCGCATCCAGGCGGCGCTCGACCGCGTCAGCAGCCGGCATCGCGTGTCTGCCGGTTCCTGACCAGCTCCGCTTGTCCCGGACAGCGACCATCAGTGTTGTCTGCGTCCATCTGTGGTTGTCCTTACTGGACCCTGGCGCTCTCCAGCGTCCTTGGCGGTTCAACATCTGGTTCTGGGTGCGAAGAAAACGCTTGACATGGGGGGGGGGGGGGGCAAA
>DATJQV010000010.1 GCA_035505375.1 bacterium
CCGCATGGGCAGACTTCTGCCCCGCGACCAACCATCCAACACCAATTGCTCTTCCGCTGATAATCCGATAGCCGCCGCTGTCCTGCTCACGGCCCATCATACAATACCCCACACTATAAGTCAAGATATTTAGGACGCAGTGCACTAGACATCAAGGCCGCCGAATGCGGGTGAGATATTACGGACTGCTGATGAATACAGAGGGACACGGACAGGAAGAGAGAACTTAGTGGGTTTCGGGGACAGCGTACTCAGTCCCGTTCCTGTCGAGGTCGGGCTGGGTTCGGAATTCACCATCAGGCGAATAGTACTTTGCAGGGCGGGCGTGTCAACCGAGGAGAGAGGAGTCGGGGAGAAGTGGACTGAAGTCTGGGAGCAGAGGCCGTCAGCCGGCTTGGGTTCTGAAGCGTGCTAGTGGATGACCACGCCGGGAACACGTTCGAGTGCGCGGTCCCAGCCGAAGTCACGGATGTCGCGAGCGAATACGGGGTAAGTGTCTTCTTGGCCGTCCCACTTCCACCAAAAGAGGTTGACCCGTGAGGGTGTGGAATAGGTCACATACCCAGGCGGGGCGACGAGTCGTCTCAACTCCTCTCGCCTTCGTTGCGCGTCCATCTCGAATATCAGCTTGAGGGCGGAAGTTGCGGAGTGTCGAAACGCATCGCGACTATGGTAGTGGCCAACGAGGGCGGAGAGCTCTGAGACAGGAAGGTGCCCCCAGCCTCGCTGCACGAAACCCATGAATAGTACCGCCAAGACAGCAGTCGTGACAACTGCCGCGGGGCGTCCAACCACTCTCACAAGGATGATTCTAGGACTCGCGGACGGCGGTGTCAATGGGCGTGGAGAGGGAGCATTTCGAACCACATTTCCACATCGGGGCTGTACACCAGGATGGGTTGCAAGTCCCCGTCCCAGTACCCATGCATGACCACAATTGGTCGACGCTCATGGCCGTCTATCACGCAGTCCACGACGACGGGATCGTTCTCCGGCTCGTCTTGCATGTGATGTAGATACCTTGGGTCAAAAGAGCGGAAGTCTACGGACGGAAACGCCAAGCTGTCGAGGACTCCCCGCTCAAGAGTGTCGGCCCGATTGGAATTCCGAGCTGATTCCGGCTTAGCGGCGGGCCTGTGTCCGCAGTACGCGAACAGAACGGCAAGCTTGGCCGCGGCGTCCACGCTGGAACTGTCGAAACTGATCCCTTCGTGGGCAAGGATAGGTCTCAGCTTGTCCATGGGAAACGCCTGACTGTCTCCGAAGGTCACCCAGTATTCATACCGCGAGGGGGATCCGACGCTCACTCGAAAGAACCTGGCCCCCGGAAGGATCTGTGCCAGAAACTGCTGTTGAGGGCTGCTCACCCAGGTCCGAGAGACCTTCCCCGCCTCGTCAGGATGCCGCACAACCGGACTCGCGACCGTCGTGTCACGGAAGTAAGTGGCGGGGTACTTGGCCGGCGGCCCAAGTCTCGCGAAGTCCGGCCTCGCGGTGGCGTGGACGAACCCAAAGCCTGCGCACAGAAGACACAGCAGCGTATTGACCCTCATTGCGGACATGTTACTGCTCGTGCGTGATGATGTCAATCCGCATCGGGGTCGGCCAATGTGCAATCGACAATCTGCAATCTGAAATTCCTCGGGGGTCGGGCGGAAGATGCCAAGGTGTCCCGAGGCTTCCCGAAATGGGGTGCCTGTCCCTGGTTCCCTCTGCATGTTCGTAGCCCGCGCAAGGGCCGGACGCGGATTGGCCAGCTTTGACGGGTAGCGTAGGTAGTGATCGGCTGCTGTCAAGCCGAAAGTCGCGGACGCCTGACGGCCGACCGGCGGGATGGGTGTTGGAACTGGGCAAAGGCATTGGCAGAGAGCGGGGCAAAGAGCTTAGGAGAGGCATTGTCGAAGAGTCTGCCAAAGGCCTTGGGAGAGACCTTGCCAGAGACCTTGGCGGAGAACGTGCCAATGAGCTTGGGAGGTACCTTGTCGGAGTCTCTGCCAAAGAGCGGGGGAAAGTCATTGCCGGAGTCCTTGGCAGAGGCCTCGCCAGAGACCTTGCCGGAGACCGGGGCAAAGACCTTGGTAGGGGCTTGACCAATGAGCTTGGGAGAGACCTTGCCAAAGAGCGTGCCGAAGGCCTTGGCAGAGGCTCTGGCAGAGAGCCCGGCAAAGATCTGGGGAGAGCCTCCCTCCTACGACGGTGTCATTGCCGGCGAGTCATGAGTAATGAGCGATGAGCGCGGAACTTACAGTGACAGGAGAGAGAATCCGCTTGTTGTTGATTTGTACCATGGGTATAATGGAGCACCATGAAAAGCAGAGCCGGTGACCGGTTCAAGTTCAGGCCCGAGCTGGGCAGGCGGCTGCGCGAGCTTCGGTTGAGGGCCGGGCTGACGCAGCAGATGCTCGCCGTTGGCATGGGCAGCCAGCGCAAGGGCAATCACACGGTTGTGTCGAGGCTGGAGAACGGGAGGATGGCGAACCCGGGCATCGGGCTTGTCGCCGACTACCTGCGCGCGTGTCTGGCGAGCTTTGCCGACATCCAGGACGTGCTCGACCGCTACACGGCGAGGCAGACAGTGATTGAGGTCGAGACGAGCAAGGCGCTGGCCAAGGTGCGGGAATTTCTGCCGGCGAAGATAGACCGGGCCGTGGAGCGGTTTGACCGCGGGATCAGGCGCAGGGCAGAGGAGAAGCGCGAACCCTTGCCTGTTCCAGAGGCGCGAGTGAAACGAGCAAGGAACTTCGCTCTGTCCCAAATCTGGGCGAAGCGCGTGCGGCGTTGGGTGGTGGGCATCATCGAGACCAGGCACCTGCTGCCCGGGCCGGACAACGAGCGGTTCCTGCAGAGCATTGCAGTAAGGGTGTGGAGCGCGCTGAACCGGTCCCGGGGCAGGCGCGCGGGCAGGCGTGCGGCCCTGCTTGAGCGAGCAACCACGCTTCGTGCCGGTGAAGAGGCGGTAGACCTCGAGCACTTGCAGGCTATCAGGGATGGGCTGATTGAGTTCTTCCGGCAGGCAGAGATGGCGGGGCAGCTTGATGTCGAACCGCAGCTCGCGCCGGATGAGGATAAGCCCATGCGTGGGTTCCAGCCGAAGCCGGACAGGAGGCAGGACGGAGCGGCATGGGACAAGGCGCGAGAGGCCTTGGTTGCACAACTCTGGGAGGAAGTCGGCAAGATGCCGGAGCTGGCCGGATTCGATTCCCAGCGGCTGCTGTTGTGGTATAGCGTCGTGCGCCAACTTTGCTCGGCTGTAGACCACCAGGCGCCGGAATCGGAAGCATGCCGGAGAGAGATCGAAGCGCTGGCGACCAATGAGCACTACGTACGTGTCGGCCGCGACCCGGCACTGGTGCGCAGACTGGCAGCGGTCGTGATACCACGCTGGGAGGAGCTGCGTGCGACTCTCGGTCCGCACCCGCTTGGTCGCGTCCGTCCGCCCAGGTAGTGCTGTTCAGTCTACGACTGGCGGCAATTCGCTGCCGGTTGAGTTGGCCTGGACAGTTCCTCGTGAGGAGGCAAAGCCCGCCTACTTTCAGTCGTCAGTCGGGCTTGGCTTGGTCCAGGCGCTGCTTGAGGCGGAGGAGGAGGTCGAAGGCCTGGAGCGGGGAGAGGTTTTCGAGGTCCGCGGAGCGAAGCTCCGCTGCGACTTTGGACTCGAGATTTTCGACCTTTGACGATGGACCATGGATCATGGACTTAGAAGCTGACTTGTCGGCGGCGAGGGCGATGTCGCTGTCCGGGGCGAGTTGGCCGATGGAGAGGGCTTCGCCTTTCTCGAAGTCAGCCAGGACTTGTTTGGCCCGCTCGATGACCGCGGCCGGAAGGCCGGCGAGCTTGGCGACCGCGATGCCGTAGCTCTTGTCGGCCGGGCCCTTTTTGAGCTTGCGCATGAAGAGCACCTGTCCGTTCTGTTCCCTGACCGTGAAGCTGTAGTTGGCGCACCGGGGCAGGAGCTGGGTGATATCGGTCAGTTCGTGGTAGTGAGTGGCAAATAGAGTCTTAGGGCGGGCGTCGGATAATCCAGAATTCAGAGTCCAGAGTCCAGAATCCAGAGTTTTCGGGCGGTCAGGGGATAATCCAGAATCCAGAATGCAGAGACCAGAATCCAGAATTCCGGAAGGCTGCGGGCATTCTGACTTCTCGTTTCTGGTTTCTGGATTCTGAATTGTCTGTTGTCCGCCATGAAGGTACTCGACCGTGGCCCAGGCGATGGCGATGCCGTCGCTGGTGGCGGTGCCGCGGCCGATTTCGTCGAGGATGACAAGGCTGCGAGTGGTGGCGTTGTTGAGGATGTTGGCGGTCTCGGTCATCTCGGCGAGGAAGGTCGAGACCCCGCGCGAGAGGTCGTCGGACGCGCCGATGCGAGTGAAGACTTTGTCAATGACGCCGATGTGCGCCTTGGTCGCGGGAACGAAGGAGCCGACCTGGGCCATGATGGCGATGAGCGCGACCTGGCGGAGGTAGGTAGACTTGCCGGCCATGTTGGGTCCGGTCAGAATGACAATCTGCGGAAAGGATGAATCGGGAAGGGATGAAGCGGGAAAGGGGGAAGCAGGAGAAGAAGAGGGAGGATTCCGGACTTCATCCTTCATCCCTCCGCCTTCATTCTTTGCGCTGAGGCGCGCATCATTGGCGATGAATTGGTGAGCGAGGAGGCGCTCGACCACCGGGTGGCGACCGGCTTCGATTTCGAGCACGGTCGAGTCGTCAACCACCGGTCGAATGTAGCCGGGTTCGCGGGCGACGCGCCCAAGGCTTGCGAGCGCGTCGAGTTGGGCCAGGAGCCCGGAGAGTGTGAGGATGCGTCCGACTTCGGCTCCAACCCGTTTGCGCAGGGCTGTGAGCAGCTCCAGTTCGAGTTGCTTGATGCGCTCTTCGGCGTGGAGCACGCGGGCCTCGTGGTCTTTGAGCTCGGGCGTTATGAACCGTTCGGCATTGAGTACGGTCTGCTTTCGCAGGTAGTTCTTGGGGACCTGGTTGAGGTAGGACTTGGTGACTTCGATGTAGTAGCCGAAGACCGAGTTGAAGCGGACGCGCAGGTTCGGGATGCCGGACCGCTCGCGCTCGGTTTCCTGCAGTCGAGCGATGTAGCCCTTGGTGTCGGCGGCGAGTGAGCGGAGCTCGTCCAGCTCCGCGTTCGCGCCGGGTCGAATCATGCCTCCATCGCTGATGGCGAGCGGCGGATCATCCACCAGCGTGTTAGTGATGTCCGCGGTCAGGGCCGAGAAGTCTTCGATGCCGGAAGCGATGGAATGGAGGATTCTAGATTTTAGATTTGGGATTTTAGATTCTAGATTGGAGATTGAGGAACCGGCGAGGACCAGCTTGATTTCGGGGGCGAGGAGTAGCCAGTTGCGGAGCGCGACCAGGTCCCGGGCATTGGCCCGTTCGAGCGCGATGCGCGAGCTGATGCGTTCGAGGTCGCCGAGTTTGGACAGGAGCGATTCGAGATCCTCGATCGGTGACCCGGCGCGGGCGAGTTCTTCGACCGCATCATGCCGGGCGCGGATGGCTTCCACGTCGAGCAAAGGTGCGAGCACCCAGCGGCGGAGCAGCCTCGTCCCAGCCGGAGAATGGGTCCGGTCCAGTACCGAGAGGAGCGTACCTTCAATGGTCGGGCGCTGGTCTTCCGAACCGACCCGTTCGACCAGTTCCAGGTTGCGGCGCGAGATGCGGTCGATCAGCAGGCAGTCGCGCGATTCGTACGGCGATATCTTGCGGATGTGGCTTAGCGCGGCGCGCTGGGTCTCTTCGAGGTAGTGGAGCACGGCGCCGGCTGCACAGATGCCTTCGGTCATCGCGCCGATGCCGAACCCGTCGAGGTTGGCGACGCCGAAGTGGGTGGAGAGCTTGTCGAACGCGTAGTCCTGGGTGAAGTAGTAGTCGTCAATGGGGGTGAATTCAGAACGCAGAGTCCAGAGTCCAGAATCCGGAGGTCCCGGACATTCTGAATTCTGGTTTCTGGTTTCTGAATTCTGAATTGTCCGTTCCCAGGTCTGCGGCACTAAGATCTCGGCCGGGTCGATCTTCTGGATTTCCTCGACCAGTGAGTCGGCGGGAATCTCGGCAACCGAGAATTCGCCGGTCGAGACGTCGGCGAAGGCGATGCCGCAGCGGTCGGCGGCAGGGGAGACCGCGAGCAGGAAGTTGTTGCGCCGGGCTTCGAGCAGGCTGGGGTTGGTCAGGGTGCCGGGCGTGATGACTTCGACCACCTCTCGCCTGACCACGGGCTTGCGTGCGTCGGGCGGTTCTAGCTGGTCGCAAACCGCGACCTTGAATCCCTGGGTTACGAGCCGGCCGATGTAGGTGTCGAGTGCTTTGGCCGGGACTCCGGCCAGCGGAACTACGTTGTCCGGGCCGTGGGGTCGCGACGTCAGCGTCAGGTTGAGGGCCTTGGCGCCGATGCTTGCGTCCTCGTAGAACATCTCATAGAAGTCGCCGACGCGGAAGAGCAGCAGGGTGTCCTTGTGCTGTTCCTTTATCCTGCGATACTGGGCGAGCAGCGGCGTCAGCTTTTCAGGCATAAGTTGAGGCTAAGATCGAGGGACGGACGCAGGCGGAGGCCAGGGAGGCGGCAGACGGGAATTCTCAATTGCTAATTCCTAATGCCTAACGAATTCCCGACTGAGCACGAAGCACGGCCACTCGTTAGGAATTGGGAATTGGTCTTTGGTCATTTCGCTTTCAACCTCAACCTAAACCTTTGTCTATTGCCGCGCGGTGGACTCGGGTTGGAGACCGGACAAGGCTTCGGTCAGGACAGTGCGTGCGCGGTCGGTATCGCCACGGTCGAGGTACATTGCGGCAAGGGCAACTCGCGAGAATACGTCGCGCTTCTGCCGGCCGGCGAACCGTTCGAGCAAACGTATGGCCGAGGGCAGGTCCTCCTTCTTCTGGTAAATCTCGGCCAGGGCAACCATCAGGCCGGCGTCATCGGGTACCTTGCGCAGCAGCCTTTCGTATAGCGTCGTGATGTCTTCGAACTTGCCCGCGTCAAAGTAGGCTCGTTCCAGGCGGTCCCGGACCAGGGCGTTCTGGTCCGGTGACTGTTCCAGGATGGCGTTCCACGTGTCGATCGCGGCTTTGGTATCGCCCTGACTGAAGTGATGGTCTCCCATGTACAGCCGGGCCGGGATTGAGCTCGGGTCTAGCTTCAGCGCGGTTTCGAAAGCGCCCAGCGCCGCCCCGGGATTGTTCTTCGGATAGGCCCGGCCGTACTCGACGTAGAGCCGTGCGGCACGCTGACGGTTGGCCGAATTGCGGGCCAGTTCCTTGAGCTGTTCTTCACACTTGTCCCAGGCGCCGGTCTCGATGTAGAGCTCGGCCAGTTTCTCCGCGCTCTGCGCGTCGGACTTGTCCAGGTGCACCAGTTCCTCGAGCAGGGAGATTGCCTTCACCTTGCGGTCTGCCTTCATGTAGTCGCGGACCAACGCCTGCAGCACTTTCTTTTCGTCACGCTTGTCCAGATTGCGGCGCAGGGAAAGGTTCTCGTGGACCTTGATGGCCCGCTCGGTCTCGCCTTGCTGCATGAACAGGTCGCCGAGACGGACGTAGGCGTCGACGTTTTCAGAATTGGCCCCCACCGTTTCCTTGAATCGCGCAATAGCATCGGCCGTCCGGCCGTCCAGTGCCGCTTGCAATCCTTCGACATAGGCCGGAACGGTCGAGCGCCGCTTGCGCAGGAAGTCACGGACGATGGGGAACAGCGCCACGACGAGCACCGCCAGAATGACAAGAATAAGCCAACTCATCAGGCACCTCCGTCCGCGGATCCCTGTTGCTCGGGCGCGGACTTGGGCGGGTACTCGCCTTCCAGCGGCGCGTTACGCAGGGCCTGAAGTTCCTCCATCAGGGCATCCTGCGCCTTCTTCTGTCGATAGAGACGCGACCGGAGCTGGATTTCCGACACCAGCGTGAAGATACCCACGCAGAGCGCACCGAACGCGAACGAGTAGAGCATCACGAATGCGACCGGCACGTTGTTGTATGTCTTGGTAAAGACAACTGCGCTGGTCATGGTCTGGGCGTTGGTGATGGCGAGCACGAGTACAACAACGAACGCCAGCAGAATCAGAATGACCCGAAAGATCACCATGGAATCCTCCTTGTTGAGGAAAGAACGAAGAACCTGGTCCGCGTGACGAACCCCGAGTTTCCGGCTCTACAGTTTGCGCTCAAGATCCGACCTTAACCACGGCTGCCCGGGCCGGAGCGTCGGCAACCGGAGTCCAGCCGACGATGCGCGTGACCCGGCAGCGGACCAGGTCGCCGGGTGCGCAGCGTCCCTTGACGATGACAGCCCTGTTTGTGACCGTGCGGCCGAGCCAGCCGGAGTCGCGGGGGCTCGGGCCCTCAATCAGCAGCTCGAATTCCCTGCCCAGCATCTCGCGGTTGCGCTCGGCGGTGATGCGGTTCTGCACTTCGATGAGCCGCGAAAGGCGGCGGCCGGCGTCCGCTTCCGAAACCTTGGGCTCGACTTTCTCCGCCCCGGTTCCGGGCCGGAACGAGAAGCGGAACATGTATGCGAAGTCGAACCGCACCTGCTCAATCAGGTCGAGCGTGGCCCTGAAGTCGTTCTCAGTTTCGGATGGGAATCCGACCAGCACGTCGGTTGTCAGGCACAGGTCGGGCAGGTGACTGTGGCAGAGCGCGACTTTGGCCAGATACTCCTCACGGGTATAGCCGCGGTTCATCCGTTCGAGGACCGGATTCGAACCGGACTGCACCGGCAGGTGCAGGCTCGGGCAGACATTGCGCAGGCGGCTCATGGTCTCGACCAGGCTCGGGTCCAGGTCACGCGGGTGCGAGGTAAGGAACCGGATGCGCACGTTGGGCAAGGCAGTCGCGACCGAGTCGAGCAGGTCAGGGAAGCGGCGACTGCCGTCGCGATACGCCAGCACGTTCTGGCCCAGCAGCGTAATGTCCTTCGCGCCGGCTGCGGCATGGCGCTCGGCTTCAGCGACCACGCTGGCCAGCGGCCGCGAGCGCTCGCGGCCCTTCACGTAGGGCACTACACAGTAAGTGCAGTAATTGTCGCAGCCGCGCATGACCGTGACGAAGGAGAGGATTCCAGGATTCGAGGAATCCAGGGGGCCGATGTCCGACACTTGAGTCCCAGAATCCTTGCCCCCCGGACCCCTTGCCGGCATGACCGCATCATAGCACTCGCCGGTCTGGCGGGTGGCGACCATGCCCGGCGAGCCGGTCCGAGCGCCGGCAATCAGTTCGGGCAGACGCAGGTACTCGTCCGGGCCGACAACGATGTCGGCGCTATTATCGGTGACAAGCGTTTCGGCCAGTCGCTGAGCCATGCACCCGAGTACACCGACGACGCGGCCGGGGCGTTCGGAACGAAGGGCCCGAAACGTCCCCAGCCGACCGAGCGCGCGCTGCTCGGCGTGGCTGCGCACGGAGCAGGTCATCATCAACAGCACGTCCGCATCGTGCTCGTCCGTGGTTTCGGCAAAACCGGCATCCGTCAATACCCGGCGGACCACGCCCGACTCGTAGACGTTCATCTGACAGCCGTAGGTTTGCAGGTAAAACTTAGGCAACGTATTGACATTCTAGCCGTTATGGCGAATTGTCAAGCAAAGGAGGGGCGGCAGCGAGGCCGCCCTGCCGTCGAGGTCAGTGGTGCCCGGCGTTCGGGGTCGGTGCGGTCGCTTTCTTCAGGATGACCTTCAAGCGCCCCTTGTCATCCCTGATGAAGTATCCGTGGTGGCATTTGAGGCCGGCCTCTGAGCAGAGCCGCCCCGCATCCGCCAGTGCCGCGTAGGGACTCATGAGATACAGCGGTGGGCCCAGCGCGGCAAGCGCGCGCCAGTGGCTCAGTTCCTGGTCGCCGATGGTGTCCGTCGTTTCCACCTCGATTACGTACCGGACCTTGGAAGACCCTCTTTCGGTTACGACGACGTCCGGGTATTGGTGTCCGACCGCGACATTCTGTTCAGTTCCTGGGTTTGCGAAGAGGTTGTACTTGGCGCTGTTGCTGTACTGCTCGATGAGCGCCTCGATTACGAGGTCGTGCTCGATTTGCTGGTCTTCCGGCCGCGCCGCCATTGCTACTCATGATAAACTTGCTTTCTCCCGTTGTCAAGAATTGGCGCGCAGCCGGACCTCGGGTGTCAGCCCCCTGTCCGGTTGCGGTGAGTCAGCCTCATACCAGCCCGGACGGGGCAGCGCACAGGGTCATGGGCGAGGTGACTTGACGCACGTTCCACAATGTTGGCCCTGAAGGGTCGTTGCCTCACGGTCGGCTCCGGTCGCACGGAGTGGATTCCGGAGCGAGATGTCTCCACGGAAGCAGGAGTCCGCGCCGGCCATCCGGACGCAGTCATCTTTCGTTGTCGATTAACGCTGGGGCGAAGGCTGCGTCCAATGTAGTGCGGCCATCCCGGATTCTGAACACTGGGAGATGCAGATGGAGTGTCGTTTGTCGTTAGTTGCGTGCAGCCGATCAGCTTGTCGGCGGGACGTCATCGCTGTGCTTGACAGCAGGATGGTTCGGTCTAGGCTTGAGAAGCGATGACCAAAAGACAGGCAGTCATTGGATTCGGGCTCGTGCTGCTCCTGGCGTGCCACCGGCAGGTTCCTGCCGACTACTTTCCTTTGAAGGCAGGTCAGCGTCGGGCGATGCGGGTGTTCACGCGGCGGGTCGCGGGAACGGACACGACCGAGACGACCGAGGTGAAAGTCGTCGAGATCGTTAGAGGGCTGAAGGACGTACCGGGCCTCGGCAAATGCTGGGTCGTCGAGTCGCCGCGCGATACCGGTGGCCCGCTCTATTCGTTCTTTCGGAAGGACCGTGACGGCATCATCCAGTTGATACCGACCAGCCCGGACAAGCCGCCGGTCGAGAGATTATACCTCGTCCTTCCGCTGGCCCGGGGGCTGAAGTGGTATGGCACGAAGGGGCAGAGCGAGATCATGCAGGTAACGGCTCAGGAGACGGCAAAGGTCCAGGCCGGGGTCTACCCTGACTGCTACGTCGTTACTGTGAAGAGCACGCGCACGGACTGGAGCATGAAGCAGTGGCTGGCCCCGAATGTCGGGGTGGTCAAAGGGGAGAACCGCGACGCTGGGACGGACAAGAGCGGCAAGCGGTACGAAGTGCTGAGATCCGCCGAGCTCGTGGCGTTCAAAGTTCCGAACGACTCCGGCAAGTAGGCTAGTCAGGCATCGATGTCCGTGGATGGTGCGAGGCAGCGGAGCCGGCCTGGCATGAGGCGGCCAGCGTTCGTAATCCTGCTGTGCGCGTTGGTCGCGGCGCTCGTCTATGTCCCCACGCTGAGATACCCGCTGGTCTGGGATGATGTCGATATCATCGTACAGAATCAGTCGTCACCGCTCCAGGCATTTACTCATTCGTTCTGGTACGGCGGTGGGGCCGGGGTGCTCGGCAAGGACCCTTACTATCGGCCGCTGGTGAACTTCAGCGTCGGCGTCGACAAGCTGGTAGCTGGGCACCGGGCATGGTACTTCCACTTGGTCAATTTGCTGCTGCATTCAGCCGTGGTCGCGCTCGCAGTCGTCGTGGTCTGGCAGCTCTTCGGTTCGCTCTGGTCGGTACTACTGGCAGGAATGCTGTGCGCCGTGCATCCGTTCGCGGCGGACAGCGTGGCGTACGTGAGCGGGCGGACCGACCTGTTGGCCTGTATCGGGCTGCTGGTCGCGCTGCTCGGCTTGCTCCGGTTGCGGAAGCGACGCGACTGGCCGGCGATTCTCCTGGTATGGGGAGGATTCATCTTCGGGGTTCTGTCCAAGGAGACCGCCGCCGCGTTTGTGGTCGTGGCCGGAGTCTGGGTGTTGACGTCCTCTCGGCCCAAAGGACTGCGAAGGTCGGACTGGATCGCCTTGGCGGGGCTGGCGGTTCTACTTGGCGGGTATCTTGTCGCCCGGCGGGCGGTCCTTGGCAGCGTGCTCGCTGTCCCGGGCACCACCAGCGTGGGCGCGGTCGTTCTGCTCTCTTTGAGCAACTTCGGTCGCCTTCTGCTGGCCACCGCCGCGCCGTTCGGGCAGAGAGTCTTTCTGTGGAACCAGGCTGGTGCGGGCCGGGCCATTCTGTTCGCAGTAGTTGGTGCACTCTACCTTGCGTTGCCACTTCTGCTGCCACCGGTGCGCCGGTCAGCCAATGCATGGCTTGCCTGGTTGTGGGGAGCGGCCTTGCTGCTGCCGTTTGCCGGCCTCGTCGGCTTTGGGCCGGCAGGCAGGCTGGTGTACATACCTGGCTTAGGTCTCGTGCTGCTATTGCTTCTTGGCGGCCGGAGGCTCACACGCGGCAACCGCTACGGGCAGGTGATTGCGGTCGTCGCCACATTCGGATACTGCGCACTGATGGTGGTGTTCGTCCAGCCTCAGCGAGTCAGAGTGTGGAGAGACGGCTACACCCTGTTCCAACAGATGACCAAAGAGGCACCCAGCTATCCGGGCTCGCACTTCAACTATGCCTTCGAACTGCGCAATCGCGGAGACGTTGACGGAGCAATCGCTGAGTATAGGACAGCGATTGCGTTGGATTCGAGCATGGCGCTCGCATATTCCAACCTCGGCGCGCTGCTGCAGTCAAAGGGCAGGCTGGCAGAAGCCGAGTCTCTTTACCTGAAGACGATAGAACTGCGGCCAACGTACTCGCTTGCGTGGAACAACCTCGCGGTTGTTCGCTACCGGCGGGGAGACGGCCTGGGCTCGATCAGCGCCTTTCGCAAGGCGATGGAGTTGAAACCGAACGACGCCAGCGTGATATACAACCTGGGTCGGGTCTATCAACAAGCCGGTATCGCCGATTCGGCCGCAGGGCTCTTTGAGCGCGCGTACCGGCTCGAACCGGGCAACCTCCAGATCAGGGCCTCCTACGAGCAGACTCATGGTTCCACACATTGAGCCGCACGGACCGGCGTAGGCGCGCCGAGCGCTTGTCGGGCCCCGTGGGGCCCCAAGAAGCTGCCTCATCTGATGTTGGGTAGAGCCGGCCGCTGGGGTCGGCCAGGCGGGGCAACTGGTAGGGCCGGCTTCCTGACTGACAGCCCTCCGAGCAATCTGCGGAGAGACTGGTGGAGCAATGGTGAGTAGTGAATTGAGAATAGTGAAGTTAAGAGATTTCAAGCGCAGGATTCCTGGGGACATGTGATGAACTCGGCGGGTGCAGGCCGCCTCTCATGAGCCATCCAATTGCACTAGGAGTTGGTGCGAGCGACGGACTCGTCGCGGCCGCAGCATCCGGCTTCCTCCCGGCGTCCCGTTTCCTTGACAATTGTAGCTTTCTGGCCTAGAATGCCCAGCTGTGCCCAACCTATCCGTAAACATCGACCACGTCGCTACGTTGCGCCAGGCCCGGCTCGAGTCATTTCCTGACCCGGTACAGGCGGCAGCGGCCGTGGAACTGGGCGGGGCCGACGGCATAACCGTTCATCTGAGACAGGATCGCAGGCACATCACCGACCGGGATGTGCAACTCCTGCGGTCGACGGTGAAGACCGAGCTGACTGTGGAGATGGCGGGGACCGTGGAGCTTGCGCGGCTGATGGCACGGATTCGGCCCGATCAAGTGACGCTCGTCCCGGAGGTCAGGAGCGAAGTTACGACCACGAGTGGCATCGACCTGCTGAAGGAAAGGCACCGATTGGAACCGATCGTGGAGCGCCTGAAGAAGGCCAGGGTCCGTCTCAGCCTTTTCATCGAACCCGACACGGCACAGGTTGAGGCGGCGGCCAGGCTGGGAGCCAACGTGGTCGAGTTGAATACCGATCGCTACAGCCGGGACTGGTCGAGGAAGCCGGCGCTGGTGGACGAACTGGCGCGCGCTGCCGAGGCGGCAAGAGACGCCGGCGTTGCCGTCCATGTCGGACACGCTCTCGGATACCGGAATGTAGTGCCGATTCTCCGGGGGCAGATTGCGGCCGGGTACAGCATAGGATTTTCGATTGTGGCCCGCGCGGTTTTCGTCGGACTGACAGACGCCGTAGCGGAGATGAAGCGGATCATGGAGGTCTACTCTTGTGAAAGGTGCTAGGATTAAGTTCGGCGTCATAATCGTGTCTGCGGCCTTGGCGCTATGGTCGCTTGTGCCGACCTACAGGTTGTATTTCATGATGCCGGGCCAGGAGAAAGCTCTGAATGACAAGCTGGCCCGCGCGCTGTCGGCAGATGACAGTGCGAGAGTGAAGGTGGAGATTGCTGAGTTTCAGCAACAGAAGACGGCAGTGCACAAGCGCGCGCTGCACCTCGGGCTCGACCTCGTCGGCGGCATGTACCTTACGCTGCAGGTGGACAAGTCGAAACTGACGGCCGAGGATGCCAAGGACGCCGGCGACCGCGCGCTCGAGGTAATCCGGAACCGCGTGGACCAGTTCGGTGTCATGGAACCGATCATCCAGAAAGCGGGTAACGACCGGATTCTCGTTCAGCTTCCGGGCGTCGACCAGGAGCGGGCCAAGACCTTGATCGGCCAAACGGCCCAACTCAAGTTTCAGCTTGTGCAGGACGAACGGACCACGTACGACGCCCTGAAGACGATTGACGACAAGTTGAAAGCCGCTCCCGGTACAGACACCGGTGGCGCCGCCCGGCCCGACACCACCAGGAAGGTAAAATCTGATACTTCTCGGCTTCAGGCTTTGTTGGACACGACCCGGAAGGACACTGGCTTGAAGGCGGCAGGGGAGGCCGAGGCCGGCACGCTGCTTGGCCTTGTACGGACAATCGGCAGCGACTTTGGTGTGGATGACAATGAGTATCCCCAGTTCAAGATGCTGCTGGAGCGGGGCAGGCCGTACTGGCCCCAGGGGTACGAATTCCGGTTCGGGCCTTCCGAGGCGGTTGAGGGCAGCGCCGTACGCCGGCTGTATATGCTGAAGGCCGAACCGGAGATGCTGGGTTCAGCCATCAAGGACGCGAGGCCCGCACCCTACAACGGCTCGGAGCCCGGGCTGACCAACACTTGGATCGTCAGTCTAAGGCTGGGGCGGAAGGATGCGGCGGTATTCGCGCAGGTCACGGGCCGCAACATCGGCCGCCGGCTGGCCATCGTGCTCGATGACATCGTCAAGTCGGCACCGACCATTCAGACACGAATCCCGGACGGGAACGCGATGATCACAACCAACGACGTCAATCCGGACAATTCACGAGACTTGGCGATCGTGCTTCGTTCGGGCGCGTTGCCTGCGCCGGTGAACATAGTGGAGGAGCGGTCGGTCGGGGCGTCGCTGGGCAGTGACGCAATTCGGCGGGGCATCTTCGCCGGCCTGGTCGGATCCATTGTTGTTGTGGTTTTTATGCTCTTGTACTACTCGGTGGGTGGTCTGCTGGCCGATTGGGCGATGTTCATGGATATCCTCTTTCTGCTTGCCGTCCTGGCCGGGTTGCGGGCGACGATGTCGCTGCCCGGGCTCGCAGGCATCGCATTGACGGTCGGGATGGCGGTCGACACCAACGTGCTGATATTCGAACGGATCCGAGAGGAGCTGCGCTGGGGCAAGACCGTAATGGCTGCGGTCGACGCGGGCTATGACCGCGTGTTCATGACCGTGATCGACACCCACGTGACGACCATCATCACCGCCATCGCACTGTACTTCATCGGCAGCGGCTACATCCGCGGCTTCGCCATCAACCTGACAGTCGGTCTCATCATCAACGTCGTCACAGCCGTGTTCATGACGCGCTGGGTTCTGGACTGGTACCTGGCGCGCTTTGAAGTCAAGAAGCTGAGGATATAACATGCAAATCCTACACGATACCAACGTCAATTTCGTCGGCGTCCGCCGGTGGTTCTTCATAGCATCCGGCATCCTCGCGCTGCTCGCCATCGTCGCCATCGCGGTGCGTGGCTTCAACTGGGGAGTTGACTTCACCGGCGGTTCTCTCCTCCACGTGCGATTCAGTCAGCCGATTTCCACGGAGGCCGTCCGTGGGGCGCTGACGGCAGTGGGCGAGGGTGAAGCCGTGGTCCAGCGTGACGAACACGGTGACTTCTTCATCCGCGCGAAGGTCAAGGAATCCGCGGGCGGGCAATCGTTCTCGTCCGCATTGACCCGCCAGCTCAAGGCGTCGTTTCCGAACAACAGCTTCGAGATCCTGAGCGACGACACGGTCGGACCGCAGGTTTCGTCGGAACTGCGCGGCAAGGTGCTGCTGGCCGTGTTGCTCGGACTGGTCGGCATCATGATCTATGTAAGCTTCCGGTTCGACTTCAGGTTCGGGACCGGGGCCGTGCTGTCGCTCATTCACGATACGTTAATTGTCGTCGGCGCTATCGCGCTGTTCGGGCGGGAGATGAACATGACTGTCATTGCCGCAGTGCTGACGATGATCGGCTATTCAGTCAATGACTCCATTGTCGTGTCGGACCGGATCCGTGAGGACGTGAGGAAGATGCGGAAGGAGTCATTCTCCTATGTGGCGAACCACGCCATCAACAAGACGCTGAGCCGGACCATTATCACGTCGCTGACGGTGCTGTTTGTGAGTCTGGCGCTGCTGATATTCGGTTCTGCGACCATCAAGGACTTCGCCTTTGCGATGACGCTCGGGACGATTACCGGTACATACTCCTCGGTATTCGTGGTGGCGAATCTCGTGGTGGAATGGGAGAACTGGTCCCCGAGCAAGCGCCGCCGTTAGGGCGGACGCGCTTCTTCCTTGAGGCGCTGGTCGGCAGCGTCCTTTTCACCGGCTACTTTCCGATTGCGCCGGCAACAGTAACGAGCCTCTTCGTGCTGTTGCCGGCCTTCTATCTGGCACGGCTACCGTTATGGCACGCGTTGGTTATGGCCGCGATTTTCTTCGTCGGCGTCCCCATCGCCACCGACCTGGAAAGAGTCTGGGGCAAAGACCCGGGCCGGGTCACCATCGACGAGGTCGTGGGCACGCTGATCACGTTCTTCTTCAATCCCGTCTCGGTATTCGGCTTGGGCGTGGGATTCCTGCTCTGGCGGTTATTCGATATTGTCAAGCTGCCCTTCATCGACAAGTCGCAGCGGTTGCCCGGTGGCTGGGGCATCATGGTCGATGACGTGCTCGCCGGAATATGCGCCAACATTGTACTGCGTCTCGGTCTCGTCCTTCTGCCCATCTTGAGGTTTCACTGATACCGACTGCGGTAACTCCCGATGTCGGGCGAGCCCTGGGCAGGTTGTTGCTTCGGAGAAGACTGAGCCTCGCTGTTGCCGAGTCCTGTACCGGAGGTCTGATCGGCGACCGGCTTACTGATGTCACCGGGAGTTCCCGCTACTTCGCTGGAGGCGTGATTGCCTACTCCGATGCTGTGAAGACCAGGATGCTCGGCGTCAGGAAGCTGACACTGGCGAAATGGGGGGCGGTGAGCGAGCAGACAGTCATGGAGATGGCTGCTGGAGTCTGCCTGCGGCTCAAGGCGAAAGTCGGAGTCGCAGTTTCGGGTATTGCCGGCCCGGGCGGGGGCACCAAGGCAAAGCCGGTTGGGCTTGTGTACATTTGTGCGAGGACCGGAAGGCGGGTCCTCGTCGAACGTTACCGATTCCGGGGCGGCAGACGGGCGGTGAA
This sequence comes from bacterium, assembly GCA_035505375.1. Classification (NCBI taxonomy): domain Bacteria; species bacterium. Next base: position 17,524 of record DATJQV010000010.1, read on the forward strand.
GGAACAATCAGCTGCTGCTGCGTTGCAGCTCTGTCGTCAGGTGCTGGAGGGAAGAGTTTGAGTGAGCCAATCCGGTCTTTCGTCGCGATCAGCATTTCCGAAGGGGCAAGGCGGCAAATCGGCGACCTGCTGGGCAGACTTCAGCGTCAACCGGGCGCTGCCGTTCGTTGGGTCAGGCCCGAATTGATGCACCTGACACTGGCATTCCTGGGGGAGGTGTCTGGGGATTTTCTTGAGTCAGCAAAGGCTCGGCTCGGCGAGGTCGCGCAGCAGCACAAGGCGTTCACAATGCAATTGAAGGGACTGGGAGCATTCCCGAGCCCGGCGCGCGCACGGGTCGTCTGGATTGGGACGGAGCAGGGCAAGGCTGAGGTCTGCGCCTTGCAGGCTGGGGCAGTCAAAGCGTTGCGTTCGATTGGCTATCAGCCCGAGAGTCGGCCGTTCAGTCCGCACCTGACCATCGGGCGCCTGCGCATGCCTGATGATGTAAGCAAGGCCGTTGCCATGCAGTTCGAATCCGAGTCCTTCGGTATCGAGCGCGTCGTGCTGTTCCGTAGCGTGCTTGGGCCTGCCGGGCCTGCTTACTCCGTCATCGCCGAGTTCCCATTGTCTTCCTAGCTTGGCCAGCCGACTTGACATCGGCTGAGTCCTTGCCATCATAGTGAGTGTACTGCTCCAGCCTTGAACTAACCGGGAGGTCCCAGTGTTTCATCTAACACCGGCGGCATGGATAATCGCCGGTTTGGTCCTTGCTGCCCTTGAGATGTTCATACCGGCGATGGTGGTCATCTGGTTCGGAATCGCCGGGGTCGTCACCGGCATCCTGGCGATATTCGTCCACAACCCGTTCATCCAGTTCAGCGTCTTTGTCGTCCTGTCTGTCTTGATGGTAGTCTTCTCGCAGCGGATAGCGAGGAGGATAACCCATCCTGAACCGGAACGGGTCGGCGCGAACCGGTGGGTCGGCGTGAGTGGGCGGGTGACGACCGACATCAAGCCGCCCGAGTTCGGCCGGGTGAAGTTGCACGGCGAGGAATTGCGGGCGACCGCTACGCACGAGATAAAGGCGGGTAGCCCGGTCCGCGTGGTTGCGGTCGAAGGGACTCACCTCATAGTCGAGTCAGCCAAAGAAGGAGTTGCTGAATGAGTGGAACACTGCTGATAGTCATACTGATTTTCCTTTTGCTGTTGGCGCTTCTGGGCATCAAGACGATTCGCCCTTATGAGCGCGCCTGTGTGGAGCGGCTGGGCAAGTACCAGCGGACGGTCCAACCCGGCCTCAACTTCATCGT
>DATJQV010000011.1 GCA_035505375.1 bacterium
GTCGGAATTGACGTACGCCCAGACCAGCCGGCCCAGGCTGTCTACCTCGACCGCGCGTGAGGAAAAGCCGGTCAGGAGGCTGCCGTCGGCGATGAGCGTGTTGCCGCCGGGCAGGCGCTCGACACTGAACGGCACCACCGGCACCGAGGCCTCCACCGGTAACAGGCCGCCCGCCGCGACAAAGAGAAGAATGGACACCAGCGCCCGGTGGCCATTCGTGAACGTGCGCTTTGCTCTGTTTGTCGTTGAGATCATCGGTAATGACCTACGCAGATTGAATCATGCCAAACCCTCGGCCAACCTGGAGCAAGTGAGAAACCTGCCCCTTAGACGGCGGTCAGGTCCTAGTGCTCGACCGCCGGCCTGTATGCCATCGTGCACAGCCCGTCGGCCGACGTCACCGCACGACAACGACCGGCACGGTGCCGGCCCCGGCCACGGAGACGTAATAGACTGCCGGGCGCAGTCCGCGCAAATCCAGCGAGACACTCGCTCTGCCCGCGGGCACAGTCCTCTGCAGAACCATTCTGCCGCAGACGTCATGCACCCGGAGTTCGCGCGCGCCGGTTACAGGCGGCAAACCGACCTGCAGGATGCCCCGGCAAGGTCTCGGAGCAACCCTGAGGGACGCGGCCGGAACGATGTCCCGGCGTTCAGCGGCAATGCCCGGTTGGGGAGGCATGTCACCCGCCAGCTCGTGCAGATACAGTATGATGCGGACGTTGTTCTGCAGTTCCTCGATTTCCGGAATCCAGGCCGGTGGGTTCGGTATGGAATAGACGCGATTCGGCTGGTTCATCGCCGAGTCATTGACCCGGGTCCAAGGGCTGATGCCCGCGCCACCATCAGCAACGGCGGTAGCGCTGTCAACCAACTGGATGCAGTGCTGGTTCTTCTTCATCCTCTTGAGGCTGTCAACCGCCGGCTGCATGCGCAGGTAGGCGCAGGGCACCTGTTTCATGAACCTGGCTGCCTCCCGCTCCTGCCAGAAAGCTTCCGAATCAGCCGGCACCGGCACGAAACCGCCTGAGTCGAGGCACGTCTGGCTCCGGTCCGCCGGCCCCTCGAAGTCCAGCAGGAACTTGATGTGCGGCTCGGCATAGCGCTTGATCATGCCCGACCCCATCGTGATGCCGTAGCCCGTCGTGTATACTCCGAGCCGGCTCGTATCCACGTAATCCCGGCTCGCCAGCAGCGACTCGCAGACGTGCATCCCGTCCTGATTGATGTATCCGTCGTAGTTCTCCGGGTAGGCGCTGCTCTTGCCCCGGCCGTCCGGGTCGAAGTGCATAAACGCAAAGCCGTCCGACGCGATGTCGTCCGACGTGCCGTTCGAGTCAATCGCGCTGCCGGACCCGGTGCCGCCGGGCGCGAAGATGACCCCGGGTACGCGATGGCCCGATCCGGCATAGGCCGGCCGGTGGATATGCACGTACAAGGTGCAGCCGGAGGACGGATTCACGACCTGCAGAGTCTCTACCACTAGCGGCACGGTGTTCGGGTACTTCCAGACGGTGTCGCACGCCGAATCCAGTTCAATCACGCTGCCGATGACCGAAATGAGCGTGTTGCCGTCGGCGAGACGATGCGCCGCGAATGGCGTCGAGCCGGTATCGAGGTTCGCGCTCCAGACGATATCTCCCGCATAGGTAACCTCGATGACTCGGTTGTGGTAGCTGTCGGTTATTAGTGTGTTATTATTCGGCAGGCGCTGGGCGCAGCGGGCCCAGTCCAGACCGTTGGAATACTGCCAGACGGTACTGTCCGCGGAATCGACCTCCAGCACCTGGTTGCTGTGCCCGTTGCAGACGAGCGTGTGACCGTTCGCCAGCCGGTTGCCGTTATGCGGGGAGGAGAGATTCGTGCACTGCCAGACCACGAAGCGGGAAGGGTCGACCTCGAGAACACGATTGTGATTGCGGTCAGTGATTAGCGTGTGGCCGTTGTCGAGGCGGTAGGCCTCGTTGGGGTACTCGAGACCCACCGAATCGGTCCACATCCGGTTGCCTGCCCAGTTCACCTCGATGACTTTGTTGCCGCCGCTCGAAGACATCAGCGTATGGCCGTTGGGCAAGCGCCGCGCGGTGTGGAGGAAGGGGACGTCGCAGTTGAGATAGGCCCAGACCAGCCGGCCCAGGCTGTCCACCTCAAGCGCACGGGCGTCCGTGACCAGGAAAGTCCGGCCGTCGGCAATCAGCGTGTTGCCGTTCGACAGCCGTTCGATGCCGAGCGGCACGATGGTTACAGCCGCTGCCTGCGACAGGCAACCCGCCACGGCAATCAGCAGCACGGACACCCATGGCCGGCGGGCGTTCGCGAAGACGTGTTTTGTTCTGAGCATTGGGAAGACCTCCAACATTCTAGCCCCCGGACACGCGCGGGTCAAGCAACCGGATGCGGCGGAAGAGAAATCTTCACTGGCGCGAGCGAGCCGGCCGCTGCTACTTCAGGTGTTCGAGTGCCTGCCCGGCCTTGACAAAGGACGGATCGAGTTTGAGTACTTCCTGCCAGTGGGCGCGGGCCGCAGCCCGGTCGCCCTCGTAGTACTCGCAGAGCCCGAGGCCGAACAGTGCCCGCGTGAACGTCGGCCGCACCTTCAGCGCGCCTTCATAGTAGTAGCGCGCCTTCACGTAGTCCCGGCGCGAGAAGGCGATGTTGCCGAGGTCGCACCACGCATCGACCGAGTATGGGGCACGGCTGCGGACCAGTTCGAAGTAGGCCGCGGCCGAGTCGAGGCGGCCGGCAGTGGCCAGAACGCCGCCCAGCGCTTCGTAGGCGTCGACGTCAGAGGGATACAGCCGTATGGCGGCCCGGGCCGAACTCTCGGCCGCGGCAGAGTTGCCCAGATCTGAAAGCAACGCTGCTTCGAGTGAGAGGACGGCTCGCGCCGAGTCGAACTTGAGCGCCTGCCGAACTTCGGTCAGCGCTTCGGAGTCCCTGCCCTGCGCGTGCAGCCCAACCGCGGCGGCGACGTAGTTCCGGCTCTGGTCAACCTGTCTGCCTGCCCCGGCGAGGTTGGCGTTGAACAGGACGAACGCGACAAGGGCGATTCCGAGCCCGACGATGCGCTCGCGCCGCGAAACAGGTCCAACAAGCCCTATGAGACCTATCGCGGCCAGGATTGCCGCAATCGGAACAATCGACGTCCGGTAGCGGCTGGTGACGAAGAAGACGACGAATGAGAGCGAGTACGCGACCACGAAGAGGTACAGCGGCAGTAACCGGCGCCACTCCCTGCGCCGGAACCAGACCCCGGCGAGCGCCAGCGGCAGCAGTATGCCGAATGGGAACTTCAGGAATCGGGAGTTGAAGAAGAGGTAATCGATGTACGAATAGCGCTTCGCCGCGTACAGGTCGCGTTCGTTGCTGACTTCGTAGCCCACGAGCCAGAGGAAGGTCTTGCGCGCAAGCAGCCCCAGCGCCTTGCCCGGCTGCTCGCGCCAGAACTCAAGACCCTTGCCCAGCCAGTACCGGTCAATCTCCGCACCCTTGAGCGGCCGGCCCAGAGCCTGCTCTGCCAGCCGCTTCGCGTCGTCGTAGCCGCCCCACCAGCCGCCGCGCGTCCCGGGTAATACTGCGGTCATACCGTCCGATTCCGGCGAGTTACCGATGTAGAAGTTCGTGCCCGCCTGCCACGCAATCGGCACGAACTGCCTGCTCACGACATAGTTGCGAATCGTGACCGGCAGGATGACCAGCGCCGCCGCGCCCCAAACCGGCAGAAGCCGGGTCCAGATAGAACGGGTTCCAGGGTTCGAGGGTTCCAGGGTTCTAGTCTCGGACTTGGACCCTTGGACCCTTGGACCCTTGGACCCTTTTCCTTCGACGAACAGCCAGATCGGCAGCACCGCGAGGAACGCGAGCACGTTCGGCCGGGTAATCGCGGCCAGCCCGAACACGATGCCCGGCAGCCACCACTGCCGGTCCTTGTCCCGGCTGCGGTAAAGCAGCACGAATCCGAGCATCAGGAGGAAGGTCAGCAGGCCTTCAAGGAGTAGTTCGCCGTCGTACCAGATGGCGAGCGGGTAGGCAGCCATCATAAGGCCGGCGATGCGGGGAACCAGGTCGGAAGAGTGAAGAGTGAGGAGTGAGGAGTGAGGTTCGGACTTCGGAAGCTTGTGGCTTGAGGCTTGGGGCTTGGGGCTTGGACCTTGCGGCTTCAGCAGTTGCCGCGCGAGGATGTACACGAGTCCACAGGTGGCGCTGCCGATGAGCGCCTGGATGATTCGCGCCGCCATCTGATTCGCCCCGAAGAGTTTGTACACAAGGCCGAGGAAGTAGGGATAGAGCGGTGCGCGGAAGAAGGCGTCGGCGATGAACTCCCGGCCGGCCACGATGGCAAGCGCCCATTGATGGTGATAGAGGGCGTCCATCTGGGGTGAGAAGAACAGCGGGTCGTTGTGCCGCAACTGGAGCAGGTGAATCAGCCGCAGCAGAAACGCAACCCCGGCGATGGCAAGAAACCAGGCCGCAGTCGAACGGCGACTACCGCGCATCATACGAGTATCTCAAAAAGCACAAGTGGGTCAAGCGGCAGGCGTGCCTCCATCCCGCCACACTGTCCGCGACACAAAGGACTCGTCCGCAGAGAAGCGAGGCCGCAATACGCTGAGGCGTTGCCGCGTCCGGCGGAAGTCGCACCACGGTATCAAACTTCTGAGGGCGACGCCGGGCGCCTAGCGCTGAGTGCCTTCCAGCCGGGCGGCCGAATCCGGCATCCCTGCTGCCCGGTACGCCGTGGCGAGATTGGCGCGCGCGCTCGCGAGATTCGGATTGAGCCGCAGGGCAGCCTCAAAGGCGGCGACCGCCTGCGGCAAATCCCCGGTCTTGAGATAGGCGTATCCCAGGTTGTTCAGCGCCGACGCCGAATTCGGGTCGCGCCGCAGCGCCTCCTTGCATTCGACGATCGCGGAGTCGAACTGGCCGGCGTAGATCAGCGTGGCAGCAAGGTCGTTCCAGGACTTCGCCGAACCGGGAAGCAGCCGAACAACCGTGCGCTGTTCCTGAATCGCGGCCGCCAGGTCCCCCTGTCCGACCAGGGCCGAAGCCAGGTACACATGCGCCGCGAAGAAGTCCGGGTTTGTCGCCAGAGCGGCGCGGAACTGCTCGATCGCCTCTTCCGTCCGGCCGGCCTTACCCAGCGCCAGACCATAGTTGAAGTGGCCCTCGGTCGAACCCGGCGCCTCCACTGCCATCGCGTGAGTCAAGGAGAGTTCGTCGTGCCAGATCGGATTACGGTGCAATGTCTGCGCCGCAAACAGCACGGTGTACAGGAGAATCACGGCATACGCGACGCGGGAGTCTTGTCCCTGACGGCTCCCGGCGCGGGACAGCGCGGCCAGCAGGATACACGCTCCCGGCGCTGCCAGGTAGAGAATTCTGCCTGCCGGGCCGAGGAATACGAGGTGCGCGAACGGCAGCATCACCAGCACCACCCAGGCGTAGCCAAACCAGCCCAGCCGTGTAGCCGCGGGGTCGGGTCGCACCGAGGGCCTGGGCCTCGGACCTGACCCGGCGGCGCCCCGCTGTCCGTTCGAGCGCCGGGGCCGAATTAAAGCGTACAGCGGAAGAAACAGGAAGAGCAGCCCGAGAATCGTGTAAAGCGATAAGCGGGTGGAGGACCGGGTCGGGGCATAAACCACCTTCTGATTGAAGGGGAAGAAGAGCAGTTGCAACTGCTGTCCGAAGGCGTCTATGACGCGCAGCGGCTCGGCAAATGCCCATCGTACAACCGAGCTCTCGAACGGAACGCGGGCGAAGCCCAACCGGAGCAGCAGATAGACCAGGACCGGTGACGCGGCCGCCGCGACCCAGGTCCAGAACCGATGATAGCGTGTCCGGTTCGCGACAAGCCAGCCTGCGGCGACAACCGGAAAGACCAGCGACGCCTCGAGCGCCAGGGCGCTGAACAGCAAAGATCCGCCGAACAACACCGGCCAGACACGCCTGCGGTCGCGCTGTCCGCGCAGCAGCGCGTAGCTGCCGAGCAGCAGGAACAACAGCGCGAGCAGATAGGTGCGATTGGACACGAACGTGACGATGCAGTTCATGGCCGGGTGAATCCCGGTCAGCCAGCCGCCTAACCCGGCCAGCCACACCGAGCCGAACAGCTCCCAGAGCAGCAGACACATGAGGAAGACGACCGTCGCGTTGATGACGACGTTAGTCAGGTGATACCCCGCTGGTCGGAGTCCCCAGACCTTGCGGTCCACGTAGACGCTGAGATTGGCCAGCGGTCGGTAGTAGGACAAGTCGGCCGAGTCGGGGCCGGGCCTCACCTGCTGGTTGTTTGAGTACGAGGTGGTGAAGAGCTCAATCGGGTTCGCCTGACCCAATGACGGGTTGTTCAGAATCAGCATGCGGTCATCCCAGACGAAGTCGTACTTCAGAGTCGGCAGATAGAGCACCAGCGCGATCAACGTCGCGGCGCCGAAGACAAGCCACGGCCTCGGTTGCCCGGCCCTGCGCGCAGTGTCGGTCTGCCTCATCCTCGGAACCGTTTTCCGGCTGGCCTGCACGCGCTATTCTAGACCATTCCCGCAGCGCTGCAAGAACGGCAAGGCGGGAACAGACAACGGAGGGGACACGTCCACGGAGCGACGTGAGGAACACGTCGCGGATGTGTCCCCGGCGCTTGGGAATCGCACAGGGCCCTGCGAAGGGACAGTCCCCGTTTTGCCTCGACTCGCGCGGTGCAGCCCCGGTTTCCGCGCATAAGAAAAGGGGCGGGTCAAAGACCCGCCCCGGTAACCGTTGGTTCGGTCTAGTGCTCGACTACCAGCTTCTGCGTTGCACTGTAACCCTCGGTCGCGACCTTCACCAGGTACACGCCCGCGTCCAGCTTCCGCAGATCCAGGTTCGCCGTTCCAGTCCGTCCAGCCGCCATCGTCTGCGCAACCACCGTACGCCCGGTCACGTCG
>DATJQV010000012.1 GCA_035505375.1 bacterium
GCACCTGATCCTGACAGGCGTCGCGGACCGACTGAGCAAGCTGGTAGTCGAGATACTCGCTTATTGGCAGCACCTGCTCCACGCCGATGAGATAGTCCCCCCGCCAACGCTCAAGATAAACGAGACCCAGCGAGTAGTCCACGCGAGGCTCTATTCGCGGCGGGTCATAAAGCGAGTAGGCGGACGCAAGCGACGAGGCCAGCAGCAGTACGCCAATTCCCACCCCCAGGTGAGCAATCGGTCCGCAATCGGCCGAGCAACGACGACCCGCGGACTTCGGTGACTCGCTGCTAGCCGGACGCCGGGACTTGGTCAATGGTCATTTCCTGCTGAAGCACTCTTGCAGCCTTTCGGCGAGCTTGCCGGGCGACAGCCCGGCCTGGTCAAGGAGCCAACCCCTCGGGCCCTGTTCGTAGAAGCGGTCGTCAAGTCCAAATGAGGTGACGTGAACGTTATCGCCTGACTGCTCTATCAGCTCGCGAACGCGAGTACCGAATCCGCCGGCGAGCACATTCTCTTCGACCGTGACGATGGCGCGGTGCCGGCGTGCGAGCGACAGAATCAAGTCCTGGTCCAGAGGCTTGACGAATCGGGAGTTGACCAGGGTCACGCTCAGCCCCTTTGCGCTCAGGATATCGACAGCGCGGGCGGCAACGCTGGACATGTACCCGACCGCCAGCACGCAGCCGTCGTCTCCCTCACGCAGGACCTCGGCCCTGCCCAGCTCGACCGGCGCCAGGCCCGGCCGCGGCTGTGAGCCCGATCCTCCGCGCGGGTAGCGGATGGCCACCGGACCGTCCACGTACCCGATGGCGAACTCAAGCATCGCACCGAGTTCGGCTTCGTCCATCGGCGCCGCCAGCACCAGGCTCGGCACCATGCCAAGGTAGGACAGGTCGAAAACTCCATGATGGGTTGGACCGTCTTCACCTACCAGCCCGGCCCGGTCGACTGCCAACACAACAGGCAACTTTTGCAGACTAACGTCCTGGACCACCTGGTCCAGACCGCGCGTCAGGAAGGTGGAGTATATCGCGACCACCGGCCGCACACCGCTCATCGCCAGTCCCGCTCCAAGAGTAACCGCATGCTGCTCACAGATGCCGACGTCGAACAGCCGGTCCGGGAACTTCTCGCGAAATTGCGAGAGCCCGGTCCCGAGGCACATCCCGGCCGTCACGGCGACCACACGCTCGTCTTTACCGGCGAGTTCGGCCATCTTGGTTCCGAATGCATCGGTGAACGTCGGTCCGGCCGACGCTAGCGGCAGACCGGTGGCGACGTCGAACGGGCCCGTGCCGTGAAACATCTCCGGGCGCCGCATCGCCGGATCGTAACCTTTGCCTTTGCGCGTCACCGCGTGCACTATGACCGGCCCGTGCAGTCTGCGCACCCGTCTAAACGTATCAATCAGCTCGGCGAGATTGTGCCCGTCTACCGGTCCGATGTACCGGAATCCCAGCTCTTCGAACAGGATGCTCGGAACGACCAGATTCTTCAGCCCTTCCTGGAGTTTGTGCGCAGCAACGCGCGACTTGCCGCTCAAGTCATCAGGCAACAGCCCGAGCAGATTCCACGTGTCGGCGCGCAACCGGTTGTACATCTTGCCGGTTATCATGCGGTTCAGGTAGCCGGCCATCGCGCCGGTGCTGCGAGCGATGGACATCTCGTTGTCATTCAGAACGACGACGACGTCCTGCTTGAGGCAGCCGGCGTTGTTCAGGGCTTCGAATGCCATACCGGACGTTATCGACCCGTCGCCGATGACCGCGACCGAGCGCCGGTTCGAGCCTCTGAGCCGGTCCCCAATCGCGGCCCCCAGGGCGACGCCGATCGAGTCACCGGAGTGGCCGGTGTCGAACGTGTCGTACTCGCTCTCCGACTTCTTGGGAAACCCGGAGATGCCGTCCTTCTGGCGCAGCGTCTCGAATCGGTCTCGCCGGCCGGTGATTATCTTGTGCGCGTAGCACTGATGACCGACATCCCAGACGATCTGGTCACTGGGTGTGTCGTACACGTAGTGGAGAGCAAGCGTCAGCTCCACGACACCGAGACTCGGAGCCGTGTGCCCGCCGTTCCTCGCCGTCGTGCTCACTATCAGATCACGTATTTCGCCAGCCAGATCGTGCAACTGATCGAGTGACATCCTGCGGATGTCTGCGGGCGAACGGACACTATCGAGCAGAGCCATAGTCATGATCTCCTATGCAGAACCAGCTCGGGGAACGCAGCCAGCAGATGGTACTTCGTACCCAAAGTCCGAAACCCACGTTCGGCCTTGCGGGCCTGGAACTCAGCCAGCCCCCTGGCCCGAGTCGTACCGCAGGTTGAGACAGTAGTGACCCGCCCGGCATCGCTGGTCTGCTCCGCGTCAAGCAAGTCATCGGTCATCTGGAACAGCATTCCGAGTGCAAGCCCCGCCTGCCGCAGCCGGCGCTGAGCCGCCGGTTTCGCGCCGCCCAGGATCGCACCCGCGACCACTGCCGCAGCTATGAACTCCGCCGTCTTCTTCCGATGGGTCACGAGGACGCTATCTGTCGTGCCTCGGACTTTCGCGCCTCGCACCTCACCGATGATGTCCAGCATCTGGCCGCCGGTCATTCCCGCTGGCCCCACTGCACGGCATATCACGTTCGTGGCTGCGAGCTTCGGTTCGGCCTCACCGGGCACACCGGCGAACAGCTCAAATGCGAAAGCGAACAGCCCGTCGGCGGCCAATATGGCGGTCGCCTCGTCGAACTTACGGTGAAGGCTTGGCCGTCCCCGTCTGAAATCATCGTCGTCCATGCTGGGCAGATCGTCGTGTATCAGCGAAAACGTATGGATGAGCTCGATCCCTGTGCAAAAAGGCAGTACGGCTGCGACGTGACGGCCGCCGGAAGCCCTGAAAGCCTCAAGGGCCAGGATCGGCCTTATCCGTTTCCCCGGGCCCAGCACGGCGTAGCGCATCGCCGCGGCCAGCCGTGGCGGGACTTCGCGGCCGAACCTGAGGGATCTGCGCAGTTCGGCCTCGACCAGCTTCCGGTCCGCGCCAATGACCTGACTGAGACCGTTCATCCCGGCTCCATACTCCCGGCCGCCAACTCCGCGGCTCTGACAACGTTTGCCAGAAGCATCGCAACCGTCATCGGCCCGACGCCACCCGGAACCGGCGTGATCGCCGACGCCTTGGCGGCGACGGACTCGAAATCGACGTCGCCGACAAGCCTGCCGCCGACGCTGTTCGTGCCCGCGTCGACGACGACAACTCCCTGGCTCACCATGTCGCCCGTGACCAACCTGGGACGCCCCACTGCCACCACCAGGATCTCAGCCGCACGACAAACTGCTCCCAGGTCCTCGGTGCAGGAGTGACAGACGGTAACGGTCGCGTTCCCTCGCTCGCTCCGCAGCAACAGCATGCTGGCGAGCGGCCTGCCCACCAACTCGCCGCGACCGACTATGACTACTCTCTTGCCGGGGATGGTGATACCGTTCCGCAGTAGCAGTTCGATGATGCCGGAAGGTGTCGCCGGCGTGAAGCCCGGCCGTCCAGCGGCAAGCAGACCCAGACTTGCGGGACTGAGGCCATCCACGTCCTTCCCCGGGCTTATCCGCCCCATGACGGCACACGCGTCAATGCCGCAGGGCAACGGCAACTGAACTATGAAGCCATGGACCGCCGGGTCTCGATTCCACGTCTCCACCACGTGGACGATTGAGGCCAGGCCGGCGCTCTCGGACAACCGCTCCACCGCCGCGTCGATGCCAATCTCGGCTGATGCCTTCACCTTGCTGTTGACGTAGATGGTAGACGCAGGGTCGCCGCCGACCTGCAGGATACGCAGACAGGGACGTAGGCCCCGCCCCTGAAGCGCGAGGACGCGCTGACAGAGCTCGGTTCGTATTGCCTTTGACGCGGCCTTGCCGTCAAGCAGGATTGGTTGTGTCAGCATTGTCGGGAAGGTTAATGTAGCAGCATAGTCGGAAGCATAGACTTCCGACTATCTCGTTGAACATGCACCTGAGGAGCGGCGGAACCGCTGTCCTTGGTGCGCAGTCTGCATCAAGCAACATTCAGAACAGAATGCTCGCTAGGCGCTCCTTTCAAAGTACATCATTCTGACATAAAACCCCACCCCGGTCAATAGGTGAATTCGACTGGATAGCGGTTGGGACTCCCGACGCAAGTTCCTGATATCAGAACCCTTGCCGGGAGTCCCGCGACCCGAGTCTCCTGGTTGTCTTCGACCCTACTGCCCCGGCTCGACCGCGATGTAAAGCATTGAACCGCCACGGTTGATTCGGAACAGGACCGGGCTGGTGCTGTTCTTGAACTGGCGTGCCGCGTGGTTGTAGTCATTCATGCCGTTGATCCGGTTCTTGCCGACTTCAAGCACTATGTCCCCGCGCTCAATGCCGGCATCGTCGGCGTTGCTCCCAGGTTCGACGCTGTCGACCAGCACACCACCCGAGACCTTGGCCTCCGCTCGCTCATCCGAGGTCAGGCTCCGTACTGTGAGGCCCAGCCATGCAGTCGGCTGCTCCTCACCGGAAACGGACGCCTGCTGCGCGTTTTCCGGGAAGGTCACCAATGTGACGCTCTTGGTCATCGGTTTTCCGTCACGGACAATCCCGACCGAAATCGTAGTCCCCGGGGCAAACTCAGCGACCTGGTTCCGGAACTGCTCGACGCCGTCGGTCTTCACGCCGTTCACTGCTACTATCACGTCTCCGGATTCGATACCAGCCTTGTCGGCGGGCTGTGCGGCAATGACATCCGCGACCAGCACGCCCTTGCTGTCATCAAGCCGCATCGCCTTCCGGATGGCGTCCGTAACCGGCTGAGGCCTGATTCCCATATACCCGCGGACGACTTTGCCGGTCTTGATGAGCTGGTCAGTGACCGACTTCACGATACTGACCGGAACGGCGAATCCGATACCAACGCTGCCGCCGTTCGAGACCGGGGTCCGGATTGCGGCGTTGATACCCATGAGTTCACCCTTGATGTTCACAAGCGCACCACCCGAATTACCCGGGTTTATGGAAGCGTCGGTTTGGATATAGTCCTGATAGCTCGGTCCCTCAGGCAGCGGCAGACCCGATCGCCCCTTGGCGGAAACTACGCCGACCGTCACTGTCCCGTTCAGGCCGAAAGGATTCCCCACCGCAATCGCCCAGTCACCGACCTCGATATCGTCTGCATTGGCCAGCGCAATCGACGGCAGCGACTTCTTGGTGTCCACCTTGAGCACAGCCAGGTCGCTCTGCGGGTCGCGACCGACGACCTTCACGGCGCTGCCCTTGAACTCGGTGTTATCCGAAAGCATTATGTCGATCTTATCGAATCCGGCCACAATATGGTTGTTGGTCACTATGTACCCGTCCGGGCTGATGATGACGCCCGAGCCGAGCGCGTTCTCCGGCAGTTCCATCGGCAATCCCGGCATCCCGCCCCCGAATTGACGCAGGAACTGCTCGAGCGGACTTCCCTGCAGCGGTGACTGCGATATCTTCACCGTCTTCTCGGCCGATATGTTTACGACCGCGGGCTGCACCTCTTTGGCGACCTCCACGAACGGGCTATGATCTCCGACAGTTAGTCCTTGACCCGTGCGTGGAAGCGCGTTGGGCTGAGCGCCGGCCGGCCGCAGGTCCAGCACCCCGGCCAACACTAACCCGATAACGAACGCAATCAGAACTGCCGGCGCCAGTATCACGCCGACCAACTTAAGCGATATCCGATGGCTCACTTATCCTCCATGGTACTACTACAATGTCCTTTGACCCCGACTGTTGCTACCAACGCTTCTAACTTGTTAAGACGCCGGAATATCGGCTGGGGTTCGCAGTCAGCTCATGCCGTCTGCTGCGCCCGGCACCAGAGTCTCACGGTTCGGTGTTGCCACCGACCAGACCTTCCGGTTCACGCAGCAGAAACTCCCGGGTAACGGTCTGGGCGAACAGGTCGAGTAGCAACGTAGCACCCCGCGCCTGGGACGCGGCTGCCGCAGCCTGCTTCTCCAGGTATTTCAGGCACTGCATCAGGGTCGCCACATCAGTCTTCGTCATCCCCTTCTCTCCTCGCTCGTGCAGGGAGGCAACAGACAGCAACTCATCGACCATCACCTGTACCCGGGGGTCGGCCGACCGGAACTCATAGATGAGCCCGCTTGACTTGGTCCGCATCGTCTCGGACAGGTTCGCGAACGCCTGACGCGCCTCGCCGTCTCTCAGGTCAGGCAGCCGGGTCCGGCGGATCCGCGTCGCCGCCAGACGCAGATTGTGAAGCACCTCACCCTGGCGGATCTCCATCTCCGGATTCCCTCCCAACTCCGCGAGCTTTATCAGCGCGGCACGGCCCCCGGCCCGGAAATGCGGACAGGCATCCGGGCAGTCGATTGTCCGCCGCCGGCTCTTTCCGCAGCACTGAGAACAGATGCGTCGAGTGGCGGCCTCTCCTGCCGGCTCACGACCCGGTTCGAGCATCGACCCGGCCGGGCACTCGCGCGTAGCCTTCCGGCCGCAGACAAAACAGGCTTGGCTCATCGCCTAATCATACTCGCCGCCTCGCCGTTCCGCAAGTTGACGCTTCCGAACCGCGCTGTATCCTGACCTGTGACCGAATCTGAAAAGCTGCTCTCCGCACGCGGCGGCCGGCTCCAAAGCGCTGCCTACGAACCGGCGAGGAACGACTTCCTTGCCTGGCTGGAGAGAGAGAAGCAGTATTCGGATCACACTCTCCGCTCCTACGCGAGCGACCTGGACCAGTTCTTCGAGTTCTGCTCCGACCGACTCGGTACCAAATCGCTCGGTGCGCTGACGCACGCCGATGTGCGCGACTTCCTCGGCGCGCTGCTTCGCTACGGATACGAGAAGCGTTCCGCCGCGCGCAAGCTCTCTTCCGTGAAATCATTCCTGCGTTTCCTGGTTAGGAAGGGTACGCTCGCGAGCAACCCGGCGACCGCGGTCAAGGGCCCGCGGCTCGAGCAGCGTCTGCCCGGCTTTCTATCTCAGTACCAGGTACGCGAAGCCCTCGAAATCAAAGGTGACGCCGAAACCGTGGTACGCGAGAGAGCGATACTCGAGACTCTCTATGGTTCCGGCCTTCGCGCCGCGGAACTGGTTGGATTGAACCTTGCCGACGTCGACTTCGTCGCCGAGACGATTAGAGTACGCGGCAAGGGGGGGAAGGAGAGAATCGTACCACTGGGCCGCGCCGAAAAACACGCCCTCGACGAATGGCTCGCCCGCCGCGCCCACCGGGCGGCAGAACCGATATTCACGAACAGCCGGGGTGACCGCCTCACGACGCGCAGCATCCAGAACATAGTCCGCAAGGCGCTCTCCCGCGTGGCGGATGCGACGGCAACGAACCCGCATTCCCTGCGCCACGCATTTGCCACGCACCTGCTGGAGCGCGGTGCCGACCTCCGCGCGGTCCAGGAACTGCTCGGACACGCCTCGCTCTCGACGACGCAGATCTACTCGCACGTCACCATGGAGCGGCTCAAACAGGTATACAACCGCGCCCATCCGCGGTCCGGTTTCCAGAAGTAGGGAATCTAGCGGAACTGGTCGAGCAGCCGGTCGAGCACGGCCGGGGCCCGATCCGGGTCGGTGTTGCGTGACGCGAGACCATCCCCCAGCAGTTCGTCGTAGCTCTTGCGGCTTGACGTGTAGATAACACCGAGCGGAATCCGGTCTCCCCACTCCAGTGCCTTGTGATAGGCCTTCTCGCGGTCAGCCGGGTCGTGCTTCTCCTCGGCCAGGTCGTAGACGCGGTGGCTGTACCACTTGGCCGTATTGACATGATTGAAGCTGACGCAGTTCTGCAGAATCTCGACCAGCGCGAACCCGCGGTGCTGGACTGCCAGCTTGATGATGTCGGCAAGCTGACGCGGCTTTGCGCAGAACCCTCGCGCCACGAACCCGGCATCCATCATTACCGCCAGGGCCAAAGGTCTGAAAGCAGGCTCAATCGCACCGCAGGGCGTAGTCCTGGTCTTCATCCCGCCTTCGCTGGTCGGCGAAGTCTGTCCCTTGGTCAGTCCGTAAATCTGGTTGTCGTGAACAAGATAGGTCATGTCCAGATTCCGGCGCAGGGCGTGCAGGAAGTGATTCCCGCCCTCTGCGTAGCCGTCACCGTCACCACCCTCGGCGAACACGACAAGGCCAGGGTTCGCAAGCTTGATCCCGGTCGCGACCGGCAGGGTCCGACCGTGCAGGCCGTTGAACAGGTTGCAGCGGATGTAGTGCGGAGCCTTGGCCGCCTGCCCGATGCCCGACACAAAACAGGTCTGCTCCGGCCTCAGGCCAAGCTCGGACAGAGCGAGTTTCGTCGCCTCCCGGATGCCAAAGTTCCCGCAGCCCGGGCACCAGGCGATTGGGTCCTTGCTCTCGAAATCTCTAGGCTCCAGAGGCTTCTCGTCAGGCATATCTTCGCACTCCAGCGCGCAAATGACCAATGACCAGTTCCCAGTGACCAGTCAAATCCCAATGTCGCAAGACCCAATCTGGAATTGGGGCTTTGTTCCTTCGACATTGATTGGTCATTGACGCTTGGTCATTGGTGCTTGTCGCCACCTGATATCCCATCTTGACTCAGCTAGCTTCCTCGGCAATCATGCTCTCCAGCCCGGCCTCGACTTCGGCAACCGTGAACTGCCTGCCGTCATACCGCCGAACCGTCCCGGCGGTTTGCACCCCGCACTCCTGCGACAGAAGCTGAGCCAGTTGACCCGAGTAGTTCTCTTCCACAGTCACGACCTTGCGATCCTTACTCACCATCGAGGCAACGGCCTCGGCCGGGAACGGCCAGACGTGGTCGAGGTACACCATGGCGACACTGACGCCTTTGGCGCGCAGGCGGCCAAGCGCCTCAGCCACCACCCCACGACTCGACCCGAAGCAGAACACGAGTGTCTCAGCCTCAGCCTCAACCTTGACCTTCCGTTCCTCAACCTCCTGCCTGATACCCTCAATCTTCGAGTTGCGTTTGTTCACCATCAGGACACGCATCGCGGCATCCTCGGTTATGTGCCCTTCCTCGGTGTGCTCGTCCGAATCGGCATAGACAAGCTGTTGCTCGGTTCCCGGCAGCACGACCGGCGATACCCCGTTCTCCGTGACCTGATAGTGCCGATATGTGTACGGCTCGGATCCGTCCGCCACTTGGCGCTCTTGGCGTCCTTGGCGGTTATCCAGTTTCAGGTCGCTCCGCTCAATGGTCCACAGCGCGTCGGCCATGACCTGGTCAAACAGTATGATGACCGGCGTCTGGTACTTCTCGGCAATCCGGAACGCGTCCTGCGCTGCTCGGAATGCCTGCTCTGCGTCTGCCGGTGTCAGCACCGCACGCGGGAACTCGCCGTGTCCGGCGTTGATGGCAAACAGAAGGTCGGCCTGCGCCGTCCGAGTAGCCAGACCGGTTGCCGGGCCCGGCCGCATGCCCACGCACATTACCAGCGGGACCTCGGTCATGCCGGCCAGGCTCAGGGCCTCGTTCATCAGGCAGAACCCGCCGCCGGCAGTGCAGACCATAGCCCGCTCTCCGGCGAACGCTGCGCCGATAGCGAGGTTGGCTGCCGACACCTCATCCTCGGTTTGCTCCACAATCAGGCCTGCCTCCTCCGCGTTGCGGAAGCAGTATTCGACAATCGGGGTGGCCGGTGACATCGGATACCCGGTAACCACGCGCACATTAGCGGCAATTGCGCCCAGCGCCAGCGCCTCTGCGCCGGAAATCAGAAGCCGTTCTCTCGGTACACGATCCGTTTCCTCGGCGGAAACGGTCATGTCCCTCGACGCCTGCAGCCGGTGCGGGCAGCATCGTTTATGGTCATCCAGCACAGCATTGTACCCGGCCTTGGCTGCAGCCACATTGCGCTCAACTACCTCTTTGCCCTTGTGTCCGAACTGGCTCTCGAACACTCCATCGAGACCGGCCGGCTCCAGCCCGACCAGAGCCAGTGCCGCACCAGTGGCAACCGAGTTAATCATGACCGGGTCCTTCCCGTGCTCCAGCGCGAGGTCTGCAAGCGGAAGTCGAACTACATTCAGTCCTTCGGGCAGATCGCCGACCGCCTCGGTCAACACGACGGCGTCCTCAGCCAGGTCGGGAACGTGCCGCTCTACCAGCGTGTGGTCCAGCGCGACGAGGATCTGGGCTTTGTCGCCGTCCGCAGCCACCGGCACATCGCTGACCCGCACCCGCGCGAAGTTATGCCCTCCCCGTATCCGCGACATCACGTCCTGCGAAACGAACACGTAGCGGCCGGCCCTGACCAGCAACCGGCCAAGCGTGCGCGAGATGACCTGGAGTCCCTGCCCTGCCTGCCCGGCGACAATCAGGTTGAGCTCTCTCACACGAATTCTTCCAGTGCCCGCTTCACCACATCCACAGCGTCCGCCTGCAAATCCCGGTGCTGCGAGAGCGCCTGTCGCAGCCACCCCCTCCCTTCTGTTCCCTCCCCCTTGAGGGGGAGGGAAGGGTGAGGGTGGTCCGGACTGACCGCCGCAGGTTGTTCGGACGCCCCGCAGGCCTCATAGGCCTGACGGTGCGACCGGTAGAAGATACCGATAGGAATCTGTTTGGCTTCCCCCTCACATGGCCATTCCAGCACCCTTGCCCGGGCCTTATCCTCATCCGACGCGTCGTGCGCCTCCAGGGCGAGATCGTAGACTCGCGTCCGGTACCAGTCGAACGTATTGACAAGGTTGTAGGTCACGCACGGCTGCAGGATATCGATGAACCCGAAGCCCTTGTGCTTCAGTGCCTCGCCTATCAACCGCGAGAGGTGCTTCACGTCCCCGGCAAAACCCCTGGCGACGAAACTGCCGCCCAGCGCCAGCCCGGCCGCCAAAGGGTTGAACGCGGGTAATACCGTACCGGTTGGGCGGTTCTTCGTGGCAAAGCCGTAGCCGCTGGTCGGCGCTGCCTGGCCCTTGGTCAGGCCGTAGACACCATTATTGTGTACGAGGCAGACGATATCCGGATTGCGCCGGAACGCGTGCAGCAGGTGGTTCCCACCCTCGCCGTACATGTCGCCGTCACCACCGACCGCGATGACCTTGAGCGCGGGGTTGGCCAGCTTCACGCCCAGCGCGTGCGGCAACGCCCGGCCGTGCAGGCCGTGCAGGAAGTTGGCGCCCACATACTGCGCCACCTTTCCTGACTGGCCGATGCCACCCACGACAACGACCTGCCACGGCTCGAGTCCGGACTCGGTCAGCGCCTGCCTGAGTGCGTTCAGAATGCCAAAGTTCCCGCAACCCGGGCACCAGGTCACTTCAGCGCTTGAGGTCCAGACCTTGTCTTCCGCCAAACTACGCTCCTCCGGGTGAAGGACAAAGTCGTAAGGACAAAGGACTAAGCAAGCACGAATGGCGGAAAGTCCGAATCGGACTTTGGCCTTTGTACTTTCCTTCTTGCTTTGTCCTTTGTACTTTGTCCTTTGTACTTCGAGTCCTTGCGCCGCTCATCTGCATACGCTCCGCAGCTCTTCCGCCAGCTCCTGTGCGACAAACGGCCTGCCGTCATACTTCAGCACCTGCGCGTCCGCCTTGATTCCGGTCTCGCGCCTCAGCAGGGCGGCAAGTTGTCCGGTCGAATTACCCTCGACCGTGATGACCCGGCGCGCCGAGGAAAGCAACGCCGCCACGCGCTCACGCGGGAAGGGCGCAACCTCACAGAGATGGAGCATCGCCACGCTCACCCGCTGCTCGCGTAGTATGTCAACCGCCTCGCGCGCCGCCCCGTACGTGGAGCCGAAGCAGACCACGACACAGTCGGCGGTCTTCTCCGGGTGGCAGGTGGGATCCTCTATCGTTGTCGACATCGCCGCAAGCTTCCTCATCCGTTTCTCGTGCATCCGCACGCGCACGCCGGCATCCTCGGTCTGCATGCCGCTCTCGTCGCGTTCTGCCCCGAGCATGTGGACCAGTTGGCCCGCGAAGCCCGGCCGCAGCCGCGGCGACACCCCGTCCCTGGTCACCGCGTAGCGACGATAGCTGAACGCGGGCCGCCCCTGCCACTCCAGATCGTCAAGGTCGTCGCTCGCCTTGACACGAGCCAGATTGAATCCCGGTACGGTCCACAGTGAGTCGGAGAGGAACTGGTCAGAGAGGATGATGGCCGGCACCTGAAACCTGCCCGCCAGCTCGAACGCCCGATTGGTGGCGTAGAAAGCCTCCTCCGCGGTCCCGGGCGCGAATACGAAGCGGGGAAACTCGTCCTGCGAGGCGTTGATGGCAAAGAGCAGCTCGGCCTGCTCGGTCCGCGTCGGGAATCCGGTCGCCGGTCCCGGCCGCATCGCAATCACAATCACGACCGGAAGCTCGGCCATACCGGCCATACCGAGCCCCTCGACCATCAGCGAAAAGCCGCCGCCCGAAGTCGCGGTCATCGCGCGGGCACCGGCATAGGCCGCGCCGATAACCATGTTGATGGCCGCAATCTCGTCCTCGGCCTGCTCCATAACCAGACTGGCATCGGCCTGCTTCGCGGCGAGGTACTCCATTATCGGCGTTGACGGCGACATCGGATACCCGGCGTAGAAGCGCACGCCTGAGGCCAGCGCCCCGAGAGCAATAGCATGATTGCCGGTCAGGAGCATTCGCTTCGCCCGTGCGGACTGCTTCGGCAGAGTGCAATCGCAGGTCCCGCCCCAGCTCTGCCTCACATAGTCAGCCCCGGCTCTCAGACACTCCACGTTCTGCTTCACCACCTGCTCACCCTTGGCGATGAACCGCTCCTTGAGCAAGCCCTGCAGTCTATCCAGCGGGTGCCCGGTAAGGGCAAGCAGCGCGCCCAACCCGACCACATTCGCCATCGTCTTCGTACCGCCGTGCTTCTCCGCAATCTCCGCCATCGGAACACGGAAGGTCGTCTTGTCGTCGGCTCGTCCTTGGTCTGTCGTCCCCTGCCCCTCGCCCCTCGTCCCCCGTCCCCCGTCCCTGGTCCTGGTCGGCTCGGCTATGATGACTCCGCCTTCCACCATGTCCTGCCCGTGTTCGCTCACCGACAACTCATCCAGCGCCAGCAGAGCGTTGAACCTGCCCGGCGGCGAATAGACCGGCCGCTCCGAGACCCGCACCGCGGTAAAGTTGTGCCCACCGCGGATGCGGGACATCAGATTGGGATAGGAAAACGTGTAATAGCCGCTCCGCACCAGGGCGCGGGCAAGCAACTCCGATGCGGTGTCGATGCCCTGCCCGGCTTGGCCGGCGATGGTGAGAGCGATGTCGGTCACTGCAGTATGTTAGAATACCACAACGGCAAACGCAAGCGAATTCGACAGCCGAGGGTCAACCTTGGATGAACGGGCGCAGCATGGCCATCCGCAGACTACTCAGCCGAGCTGAACCACGAAAGCACGAAGACATGACCCACCACGGAAGCACCGCCGGGCAGATGCGCCGGTGAGCGAAGCTTCGTCCTCATATAGTAATAACCCGGTTTCCGCGTTTTTGTACAAGAGAGAGTTGAGCTAAGTGCTGATTTCCCGCCCAGGGGTCGTAGGGGGGAGGTCTCCCCCAGACCCTATCCCGGCGCTTAGGGGAGTGCTTATCCCGACGCTTAGGACGGTGCTTATCCCAGCGCTTGTGGGGACGCTTGTCCCGACGCTTGTGAGGGTGCTTGCCCCGACGCTTGTGAGGGTGCTTGTCCCGACGCTTATGGAGGTGCTTATCCCAGCGCTTGTGGGGACGCTTGTCCCGACGCTTGTGAGGGTGCTTATCCCGGCGCTTGTGACGGTGCTTGTCCCGACGCTTGTGACGGTGCTTGTCCCGGCACTTGTGACGGTGCTTATCCCGGCGCTTATTACGGCTCCTATCCCGGCGCTGGGTTTCAGCCGCACCGCCGATGCGGCCATTGGCTTGACCGGGACAGGACCGGGATTACAATAGACGCGACATGGTACTGGGATTGCTGCCGTTCCAGGCGGTTCGCAGTGCGGGATATCCGTGCCCTGTCAGCAGGACGAATGCCGAGTGACGGCTAATGTCTGAAGCTCGGTTGACTTCTCTGCACCCGGCTCGACCTCGAGACGATGTCGAGCCACAGACGTTGAAGGGGGAAACGTGACCAAGAGCGTCTGCGCTCCTCGTCTGATTGCGCTGCTGTCAGCTATCTGCCTCACTTCAATTGCATCTGCCCAGACAAGATGGTGGAGAACCTACGGCGGGGCAAATGAAGATGTGGGCAACTCAGTCCAACAGACCTCGGACGGCGGTTACATCGTCGTAGGCTACACTCAATCCTTCAGTGCGGGGGACAGTGACGTCTATCTCATCAAGACCGATGCCCACGGTGTCATCCTCTGGACCAAGCTCTACGGCGGAACGGGCGACGATGAGGGCGCCTCGGTCCGGCAGACTACTGATGGAGGCTACATCATTGCAGGCACAACGTCCTCGTTTGGTGCAGGCGATGACAATGTCTACCTGATCAAGACTAACGCCTCGGGTGATACGCTCTGGACCAGAACCTACGGTGGGAAGGACGAGGACTTCGGATATTCGGTCCGACAGACCTCGGATGGCGGTTACGTCATCGCGGGCAGGACCGCGTCATTCGGTCCTGGGACACCCGGCTACGACAACGTCTATCTCATCAAGACCAACGCCTCGGGCGATACTCTCTGGACCAGAGTCTATGGAGGAGACAACGAGGATTTCGGTTATTCTATACAACAGACCACTGACGGTGGTTACGTCGCCGTAGGTCTTACCCAGTCCTTTGGTGCAGGGGGGCTCGATGTCTACCTCATCAAGACCAATGCCGCTGGCGATACGCTCTGGACCAGGACGTACGGCGGGACTCATATTGATGCGGGCTACTCGGTCCGACAGACTTCGGATGGAGGCTACGTGATTGCGGGCTGGACTCAGTCCTTTGGTCTCACCAATTACCACGTCTACCTCATCAAGACCAACGCTACCGGCGATACGCTCTGGACAAGGACCTATGGCGGGTCGGGCGGTGACTACGGCGTTTCAGCGCAACAGACCTCGGACGGCGGCTACGTCATGGTCGGCTATACGGGGTCTTTCGGCGCAGGGGGCTACGATGTCTACCTCATCAAGACCAATGGTTCCGGCGATACACTCTGGACGAGAACATACGGTGACACAAGCGACGATGAGGGCTTTTCAGTCCAGCAGACTTCTGACGGCGGTTATGTAATCGCTGGCCTTACGTATTCCTACGGCATAGGGACACCCGACTACAGCAATGTCTACCTCATAAAGACCGACTCGCTGGGGAACGCCGGCGTAGAAGAACCTGCGACTCGGCATCCTGCGAAACCAACCAGTCTGCTGGTTCAGCCCAATCCGTTCACCTCCGTTGCCCGGGTTCCGGGGCATGAGACCGAGCTCTTCACTCTCTCTGACGTGACCGGACGGCAGGTCGCTGTCTGCAAGGGCGACAGAATCGGCGCGGGCCTCCGGCCCGGAGTCTACTTTCTGTCGCCGGCTGGCACCAAAACAGGCAGGACAGCAACAGTGCGCGTCATCAAGGCAGCGAAATGAATCAGCACTGCCCGCGTGTTCAGGAATCCCTCAGTGACCGAGGCACGGCAGACCTAAGGGCGTGAGAATGATGTGATGACACGGAAGACACTCCTGGCTCTGATTGTGCTCTCCGCATCCGTAGCTTCGGCGCAGGACTTGTTGCTGGATCGGCCGCGTGCTGTTGACTATCTTGGTGAGTCAGGCGGGGCGCTGCTGGGCGGCAGTTTGGTCGGAGGCGCGGCAGTGGCCGCGCTTGGTTGGGCCGGATACGCTCTGACTATTCACGATGGAAGCGATTTCCAGGGCGAAGATGGAGCATGGCTCGGCTTCATGGTTGGCGCGGGCCTTGGGTATCCGTCCGGCTGCGGATTGGGCGCCACGATTGCAGGCGGAGTTCTGCACGTGGATGGCAATAGCGGTGCTGCCTATGGCGGCGCATTCCTCGGCATGGGTGTGGGGGCGCTTGGTTTCTTCGTCCCCGACAAACCCGGATACGGCCTGCTGGGCATGGCGGCGCTCACGCCGGCCGGCGCAGCTATCGGCTACTGCATCGGCGCCACGAGGGGAACGGGTGAGCCTTCATTCGGCAGTCGGTTCTATCCGCCGGCGTTAGCGTTGAGTGCGCGACCGAGCCTCGACCATCAACCGCACACGGTTGTCGATTGCCGCCTTGTGACAATGAGGTTCTGATTGCCAGTCCCGGCCGACGTCTGCACAAGCCCGCGTCCTCACTCTTCACTCTCTTCCCTTGGTTGACTTGGGCTGATGCACTTCTAGACTTATGGCGATGACAAATAACGAGCACAGAACCCTGCCCAAGTCCAAGGCCGTCTAAGCCTTATGGTATCTGGGTATTTCGACCACGCCGCCGCAGCACCGCTACTGCCCGAAGCGCGCGAGGCGATGCTGACCTTCCTTGGTGATGAATTCGGTAACCCGTCCAGCCTACACCGTTATGGCAACAAACCCAGGGAGGCGATCGAGAACGCCCGCGCACAGGTGGCCGCGCTCATCAATTCCCGGCCGGATGACATAGTTTTCACCGCATCCGCCTCCGAATCCAACAACCTTGCCGTCAAGGGTCTTGCCCTCGCCCGCCGGGACAAGGGCAGGCACGTCATTATCTCCGCCATTGAGCACGTATCGGTGCTGGAGGCGGCAAAGTCGCTCACCCTGAGCGGCTTCGAGGTCACTCAGGTGCCGGTCAGCCCCGAGGGCGTGGTCGAGCCGGCCAAACTGACCGCCGCCATCAAGACCGACACGGTCCTCGCATCGGTGATGCACGCCAATTACGAAGTCGGCACTATTCAGAACGTCAAGGAGCTGGCCGGAATCGCGCGCCGGTTCCGGGTTTCGTTCCACTCCGACGGCACTGCCGCGGTCGGCCGGATTCCGGTTGACGTGACTGACCTTGGTGTTGACGCATACACGTTCCCGGCCATGTCGGTCTACGGTCCCAAAGGCGCTGCCGCCCTCTACTTGAAACGTGGCACACGAATCCAGTCACTTATCGAAGGTGGTTTCCAGGAGAAGAATCGTCGCGCCGGCACCGAGAACGTAGCCGCCATCGCCGGGTTCGGGGCTGCCGCCGCAATCACGAAGACGAAGTTACCCGAATGGTCGGCGACGATGACGAAGCTGGCACAGCGCATCTTCAGTGAACTGCCACAGAGGCTTGACCACGTCATTTTCACCGGCTCGATGTCGAACCGCATCCCCGGACAGGTCAGCGTCGTGGTCGAGTTCGTCGAGGGCGAATCGATGTTGCTCTTCCTCGACGACGAAGGCATCGCCGCCGCGTCCGGCTCGTCCTGCTCGGCCAAGACCTTGAAGGCATCCCACGTGCTGCTGGCGATGGGACTGCCGCATACGAAAGCCCAGTCTTCGCTGGTCCTGACGCTGGGCAAGGACTCGACCGACGAAGACGTGACCCATTTCCTCGACAAGCTGCCGCCTATGGTCCAGCGACTGAGGCAGATGTCACCTCTCTACGCGAAGTTTCAGAAGGGCGAGGACCCGTACGCAGTGAAGCCCGGCGACTCGTGCGAAGAAGAGCACCACGATGAAGAACACGAATAGGACCTATATGATCTGTAGGAGAGTTGATGTATTCTGAGAAAGTAATGGAGCATTTCCGCAACCCGCGCAACGTCGGTGAGATTGAGAACGCCGACGGCGTGGGAGAAATCGGCAATCCGGTCTGCGGGGACATGATGACGTTCTACGTGAAGATTGAGAACGGCATCCTGACCGACGTGAAGTTCAAGACCTTCGGCTGCGGCGCGGCTATCGCGGTATCCTCAATGGTCAGCGAGATGGCCAAGGGCAAGACCGTCGAGGAGGCGATGAAGATATCGAACGCGGATGTCGCCAAGGAACTGGGCGGCCTGCCCCCGAACAAGCTCCACTGTTCCAACCTCGGCGCGGACGCGCTCCACAAGGCGATTGAGAACTACCAGGCGAAGAAGCCCGGCAACGAGAAGAAGGGCTGCCGCTGCCCGTACTGCGACGCCCCGGTCGAGGGCAGCAGGATATGCGCGCCCTGCAGTGCCCAGGGCCGCAACTAGCTGGAAAGGAGCAGTTGTGAAGTTGACCCATGTACCCGGCAGGAATGCCAAGCACCGTGTAACTCTCTATGCGCTCTCGACCTGCGGCTGGTGCAGCAAGACCAAGGAGTTGCTGAACTCCAACCAGGTTCAGTACGAGTACATCGACGTGGACCAGTGCCAGGGCGATGAACGCACCGAGGTAGCCAACAAGGTGCGCGAGCTGAATCCGCGCGGTTCGTTCCCGACCGTCAGGATCGACGGCGAGGTAGTGGCCGGCTTTGACGAAGACCGCATCCGGGAGCTGCTCGATCTGTGAGCGCCGAGGAACGATTTCCCGACGAGGTCCTCAAGACCTACGAACGCCTGAAACAGGAGGCCGAGTCGACCGGGTATCGCCTCAACCCGGACAAGAGCTTCACCCTTCGCCTCATCCAGGGCCTGCTCGACAACGAGAAACGGTACGGCTATTGGTGCTGCCCCTGCCGGCTCTCGTTCGCGGACAAGGCCAAAGACCTTGATGTCATCTGTCCCTGCTACTACCGGGACTCCGACGTCGAAGAGTTCGGCGCTTGCTACTGCGCTCTTTACGTGTCCGACGACTGGATTGAGGGCAAGAAGAAGCACGGCTCCATCCTCGAGCGCAGGCCGGCCAAGTTCATGCGCGACGGCTATTCCGAATCTGCTCCCCAGCCCCCAGCCCCCGGCCCCCAACCCCTCTCTCTTCCCGTCTGGCGCTGCAAGGTCTGCGGCTACCTGTGCGCCCGGCCCGAGCCGCCGGGCAAGTGTCCAATCTGCAAGGCAGGCAAGGACCGATTTGAACGGTTCGTGTAGGAGGGCCCGATGATCGTCGAAGTGAGCGTGGTCCCGGTCGGAACCGGCAACACCAGTGTCAGCTCCTACGTCAGGGCTGCCGTCAAGATTATCGAGGAAACCGACCTCGATTACGAGATCAACTCCATGGGCACCTGCGTGCAGGGCGAGTGGGATGAGATCTTCTCGACCCTCAAGGCCGTGCACGACGAGCTGGCGAAGCTGGGCTGCAACCGGATAGTCACAACCGTAAAGATCGACGACCGGCGCGACAAGTTCGGCGCCATGGACGCGAAGATCGCCGCGGTCGAAGAAGACCTCTAGCCGAAAGCTACTCAACACAGACGGGGCGCGGTTGCCGCGCCCCGCGTTCATTCTGCCTGACCGGCGTCAGTCCGGTGCCTGTTCAGCCTCGGCTACAGCGCACTGCTGGGCAAGCTGGAGCTGCATCGCCCGCAGCCGCGAAGCGATGGTCTGTGCCACCATCTTCATCATCACGTACCCGAGCCGCGGGTCTTCGTCGAGCGCCGCCTCCAGCTTCGCGACATCGAACTCAAGGAAGGTGCTG
Organism: bacterium; assembly: GCA_035505375.1. Taxonomy (NCBI): domain Bacteria; species bacterium. The sequence goes on from DATJQV010000012.1 coordinate 19,426, forward strand.
TTCACCATTGCCCGGCTGCCCGCGGTGTAGTGCGGGTTGCCCACCACGCCCGAGTATGCGAACATCTGCCCCGGCCCAACCGACGTGACCATGTAGGTCTTCTTCGATACGCCGAAGTCGAGTTCGAGCACGACCCCGAGCCTGCCGCTCACGAGGATGTAGAACTTCGCCGCCGGCTCGCCCTGCACGTCGACCATGCCGCCGGCCTTAACCTCGCCGACCTTCGCCAGTCTTGCCAGCAGTTCGACGCCCGCATCAGGGACGTCCGAGAACTCCGGAATGGTCTTCAGGAACGACTTAACGTCCATCACTATCTCCGTTTCGTTGTGACACTCTGAGCTAAGGTAGCAACGCTCCTGCGCAGAGTCAAGCCTGCCGGAATCTTGACGGGGCGGCAGCAAGGCCTATTATATTGGTGCCATGACTACCCGGCTCGTGTGGGTGATCCTCTTCGCCGTGCTCATCGGGGCAATCGTGCTCTTCTCGCTGAAGAGCCTGCCCGCCGCCCGCGTCACCCGGCAGGTGGCCGAGGCGGAGCAGGTGCGTGCGGTCCTGTCCCGGATGTTCCCCGACAGCCGGTTCCGAGTTCAATTCTCCATCCCCAATCCGCGCATCCACAATCTCGTGGTCACGATTCAGCCGGGCCAGGCCGACTCGACCGCGATTGCGTCTCAGGTGGATTCAGCCGAGGCGGTCATGCGCCGTGGGGTCGACCTCAACGGCTACGATTCCCTGGTCGTCGCCGTCTTCGACCGCGTCTACCGGACCGTTCCCGCCCGCTGACCGGCGGCTCCTCCCGGCCTGATTAGGGTTGTGTCGGAAGACTAGAAGTGGTTGTTCAGCGAAACATCGAGCACGCGGTTCAGGCGCGTCGTCGGAAGGTTGCCGAGTATGTCGCGCAGACCGACAACCATCCTGACCCTGTCCGCCACGGTCCACTCGATGCCGAAGTTGAGGAACCCGCGGTGCCTCAGCGCCTTGTCGTGGTCGTTGAACGCCGGGTCGTACTCCAGCATCAACTCCGCGCTGCCGGGCAGCAACGCATTGAGCGCGAGGAAACCGTCGAACCCGCCCCAGTAGTTGACCCCCAACTGACAATGGGTATCGATGACGTCCAGTGTCTTGCCCACGCAGAGGTATCCGCCCTTCTCGCGCACCGAGTATTTCTGGCTGTCGCAGTCGTCATACCCCTGGCTCTCGAAACCCAGCACCAGATTCGGTACGTAGCCCTGTTCCTGTAGAACGGCGATCCGTGCCTGGACATCCGGGCGGTAGCGGTCGAAGAACTTGGGCTTACCGGCGCCGAGAATGGAGTCCCCGCCGTACGACATGCCGAGCGTGACCCGGTCGAACAACCCGAGCGCAACCCGCATCATGATGCCGCCGCTGCCCCAGACCCGGCCGCCGATGTAGTACTCGGCGTGGGCGAGCGATATCGGCACCGGTTGGTCGATGTTATAGAGAACGCCCGAAGCGGACAGGCAGGCTACAAGCACCAGCAGAACGATCCTCATCTCGTTTCAGAATAGGCCGATTGACGCAGACTGTCAAGCACGGTCGGGCTATGAAGACCACGGGGCGGGCGCGGCCGGGCGCCGGGTTCGCCTGCGCCGGGAAGAAGCTTCCGCCGACCGGCAGTCGTCCGGGGATGGCCGTCGGCCGGGCAGAACAACCTGCCGCCCGCTACCGACCTTGACGCCCCTCAGTCAAACTGCTACACTGGCTCTGGCTATGAAGAAACTGCTTCCCTATGTAATGATTGTAGCACTGTCGACCGCGCTGGTCGTGTCACTCTGGGTCAACTGGGCCGGACATCCCCGTCATCCGATTCCGGGGCCGGTTGTGCCGGTATCGGTCAGTGACGACGTATCGGCCTCACGCACCAACGCCATCGTGCTCGCCGCCCGCAAGATCAGCCCGGCCGTTGTGTCCGTCGTGGTAACCCAGACCCGGGTTGTCACCTACGACCCGTTCGGCGGTCTCGGGCTGGACGATTTCTTCCGCGACTTCGCGCCCCGCCAGACCTATCGCCAGGAGGTCAAGTCGATGGGCTCGGGCGTCATCATATCCAGCGACGGCGACATCGTGACGAACGCGCACGTCGTACTCAATGCGACCCAGATCAAGGTCACGCTGCCGGACAATCGTACGTTCCCGGCCGAGCTTGAGGGCATAGACGAAACCAGGGATCTGGCCCTGCTCAAGCTGAAGGCCGGCGGCCTGCCGTCCGCGACCCTGGGCAACTCCGACGACCTGATGATTGGCGAGTGGTCGATTGCCATCGGCAACCCGTTCGGATTCATGATTGAGGACGCGCAGCCGACGGTCACCGTCGGCGTCATCTCGGCGCTGCATCGGGACATCAAATCCGAGGGCGGCGACCAGGTCTACTCCGACATGGTCCAGACCGACGCGGCCATCAATCCGGGCAACTCGGGCGGCCCGCTGGTCAACGCGGCCGGCGAGGTCATCGGCATCAACACCTTCATCTTCAGCCATTCGGGCGGCTCGGAGGGCATCGGCTTCGCCCGGCCTATCAATGACGTGAAGCAGTTCGTGAAGGAGACACGCAACTCCGGCGGTGCTACCAGCTATGAGCGAGTGAAGACCGGACTCGGAGCGACCGTCGCCGACATCAACCCGACACTCCGAGGCAGCCTCGGGCTCGCCTATCGCCGGGGCGTGGTGGTGGTGGAAGTCGACGGCGGCAGCGTCGGCGAGACCATCGGCATGGCGACCGGCGACGTCATCCTCATGGCGCAGGGCAAGACCATCGGCTCGGCGGCAGCATTCGCCCGACTCTACGAGCACCTTGCCGGAACAATTGACATCGTGATTGACCGCGGAGGGGAGCAAATCAGACTGCTCTACAGACTAAGATGACGACACGCTACGACACCCCGGAAATGGCCGCGCTCTGGAATGAAGAGGCTAAGTTCCGTTCGTGGTTGCTGGTCGAGAAGACAGTCGCCACGGTTGAGGCCGAACTCGGCATCATACCGAAGCTCGCCGCCCGCGCCATACAGCACGCCTCATTCAAGCTGAAGGAAATAGACGAGTTCGAGAAGGTCACCAACCACGACGTCATCGCGTTCACCCGCAGCGTCGCGAAGTCGGTCGGTGCGGCCGGCAAGTACGTCCACTACGGACTGACGTCCTACGACGTCGTCGACACCGCGCTCTCCCTGCGCTGCATCTCTGCTTTCGATATAGTCCTGGCCGCAATGGGCGACCTGCGTGTGGAAACGGCGCGCCTCGCGCTGGAGCACAAACGCACGCCGATGATGGGCCGAACCCACGGTGTCCACGCCGAGCCGATTACATTCGGCCTGAAGTGCCTGTCGTGGTTTGAGGAGACCAACCGCAACATCCGGCGCCTGGCCGCGGCCGCCGACGAGATGCGACACGGCAAGATATCCGGTGTGGTCGGCGGCTACACCCAGATGGGCCCCGAAGTCGAGGCAAAGGTACTCAAGCGTTTGAATCTCCGGCCCGAACCGGTCTCCACTCAAGTAATTCCGCGCGACCGTCATGCCGCGATGCTCGACGCCCTCGCCCTGACCGCCACCGGGCTGGAACGTATCGCCACCGAGATCCGCAACCTGCAGCGCACGGAGATCGGCGAAGTCGGCGAGCCCTTTGCCAAGGGGCAGCGGGGCTCCTCGGCCATGCCCCACAAGAAGAACCCGATAACCTGTGAACGCATCACCAGCCTTGCCCGACTGGTCCGTGCCTACGCACAGGTGGCGCTGGACAACGTCTGCCTCTGGCACGAGCGCGACCTGTCGAACTCGGCCAACGAACGCGTCATCATTCCCGAGGCCTTCACGCTCACACACTACATGATACGCAAGATGACCGGCGTGCTGTCCGACCTGGTCGTGCGGCCGGACCGGATGCTCGCCAACCTCGAATCATCGGGCCAGACGTTCTTCTCCCAAGCTGTGATGCTCGAACTCGTCCACGCCGGAATGGACAAGGACCAGGCGTACAAGCTCGTGCAGGAACTCGCCTTCTCCTGCCAGACTCAAGGTAGTTCGCTCCCCGAACTCTGCGAAGCCAATCCCGAGATATCGAAGCTCCTCGACCGCCGCGCCATGGGTCGCGCGTTTGATCTGAAACGACTCCTGCGCAACGTGGACGCAGTGTACCGACGCGTAGGACTGACCGCCCGAAAGCCCAAGAACTAGGCTCGTGGACTTCTCCTTCACCGAGGATCAACTCCTCGTCGGCAGCCTGGCGCGGGAGTTCGCTAACCGCGAGGCGGCTGCGACCATTAAGGAGTGCGACGAGACCGCGTGCTTCAACCGAGACTTCCTGAAGAAGATGGCCGTTGCCGGTCTCCTCGGCCTTTCGATCCCGCCTCGATACGGCGGCACCGGTAACGACTACATCGCCCTCGGTCTCGCCTGCGAAGAACTGGAATACGTCGACACGTCACTCCGGGTCATCCTGTCGGTACACTTGGGGCTGAACAGTCTCACGCTTCTGACATGGGCAACTGAAGAACAGAAGCAGCGCTGGCTCGTGCCGCAGGCAAAAGGCGACAAGGTCGCCACGTTCGCCATGACCGAGCCCGCGGCCGGCAGCGACGTGGCCGGAATCCAGACCCATGCCCGTCGGGACGGAACTGACTACGTCCTCACCGGCGAGAAGATATGGATATCGCTGGCCGACGTCGCCGACCACTTCGCCGTCCTCGCGTGGACCGACACAGAGAAGAAAAAGGCCCGTGACCACTCGGGCCTGTCGGTGTTTCTCCTCGAACGCGGAATGAAAGGTCTGACCACGGCCACGATTCACGGCAAGCTGGGCGTCCGCGCCGGCAACACCGGCTCGGTTGCCTTCGACGATCTGCGGGTGCCGGAGTCCAACCGGCTTGGTCTGGAAGGCGAAGGCTTCAAGATTGCCATGTCCGCGCTGGACCAGGGACGCTACACCGTGGCGGCCGGCTCGACCGGGCTCATCCGCGCCTGCCTCGATGCCTCGGTTGAGTACGCACAGGCTCGCACGACCTTCGGCAAGCCCATTGCCGAGCACCAACTGGTCAAAGAGATGCTTGCCGAGATGGCCGGCGACTATGAAGCCTGCCGTCTGCTCTGGCTCAAAGCCGGCTGGCTCAAGAACCAGGGCAAACGGAATACACGTGAGACATCGCTCGCCAAGCTCTACGGCTGCGCAGCCGCGGAGAAAGCCGCTTCCAACGCGGTCCAGATTCACGGCGCTTATGGCTACTCCAGCGAGTACAATGTCGAGCGGTTCTACCGGAACGCCAAAGGCGCGCAGATCTACGAGGGCACGCGCGAGATACACAAACTCCTGCAGGCCGACTACGCACTTGGCCTGCGTACGGACAAGCCGACTCGATGTAGTTTGCCCATTCCAGAATAGAAAGGACAGAAGATGCCAGTTATTTTCCTTAAGTCCGGTGGCACCGTCACTTGCACTGCCTACACCCTCAAGGAAGGTATGATTCGGGCTGTCGACGTGAAGTTCAAGGACGTGCCCGGCATCCCGGAAGAGAAGTCGGCACTCAGCAACGCCGACGTCTCCCCTGCCAACATCCTCTACATCATCCCGGGCAAACTGCAGTAGCCGCGGCTATCCTTGCACTCGAATCCTCGACCCCTTGATTCCTTGACTCCTTCTGCCCGCGTCCTTGTACGCAAAGTCACCGACCTGAGCGCCGCCGTCACCGAAGCGCTCGACTTCCTCGAATACGATTTCGCGGGCAAGCGGGTCTGGGTCAAACCCAACCTACTGGGCCCGCACCCGCCGGACCACGGCGTTACCACCGACCCGGAGATAATCCGGCACGTCGTGCGGGGACTCCGTGCCCGCGGCGCCAAGGACATCTTGGTAGCTGACAACCCGGGCGGCGGGCTGCAACGCAACGTCGAGAGCTACATCGCTCCGACCGGCGTGGTCGAGGCCAGCGAAGGCTGCTTTCGAAGCATCTCTGAGACGCCGGTTACCATTCCGACCAAGTCACGCTTCGTCTCCGAGTTCCGGGTCTCCCGCATCATAACTGAGGTCGACGTGATACTGAATCTCCCGGTCTTCAAGACGCACGCGCTCACCATCCTGACCGGCGCAATCAAGAACCTTTTCGGCATTATCCCAGGCGGCCAGAAGTCGTACCTGCACACGCTTGGCAAGTCAACGGATGACTTCAGCGAGATACTGGTCGACATCTACCAGGTCGTCCCGGTCCCGGTACTGACGATCATGGATGCCTTACGTGGTATGGACGGCCAGAATGGCCCGAGCGGCGGCCGCGTGCTCGGCATCGGCAGAATACTGGCCTCAAGCAACCCGGTGGCCCTCGATGCGGTCATGGCCGCGATGGCCGGCACCGAGCCGCGCCGGATACCGACGACGCGCATCGCCGGTGAGCGCGGACTCGGCCCCACGGACCTCAGTGCAGTCGAGATTGTCGGCGACTACGAACCGGTGGCAGGCTTTCGGCTGCCTTCATACCGGCTGGCCAGAGGCTTCACCGGCATCGCTACCGCAGTTGTCTACCCGTTGATGCGGCGCTGGCCGATTCTTGACAAGCAACTCTGCATCAAGTGCGGACGCTGCGCGGACAATTGCCCGGCCGTAGCCATTGACATGTCGCCATTCCCGATTGTCGGCCGGGACAAGTGCATAATGTGCTACTGCTGCGCTGAACTCTGCCCGGTCAAGGCGATGACTGTTCCGAGCCTCTTCCGCGGCGTGATGCAGAACCTGACCGGCCGCTAGCCGCCGCGGCGATCAGCCGAATTGCCCGCCGGATGAGCCTCCGATTCTCCGGTGCGTTTGTCCAAGCCGATGCACCGGAGGGATGCGGCAGCGGGATGACAGTCACCGACGAACCGCCCATCTCGCCCTCGAACCCGCGCCCGACGACGTCAGCCAGCTTCACCTTGCCCAGGAATCGCTCTATCGCGAGCTGTCCGACAGGAATCAGGACGACCGGCCTGACCAGTGCCAGTTCCTGCTCCAGCCAAGGCGCGCAGTTGGCGACCTGTTGACGGCTGGGCTTCAGGTCTCCCCGCTCGCCGCTTCCGGGGAAGCACTTCATCATCGCGGTCACATAGCAGAACGTTCGGAACTGCTCCTCCTCGAATCCGGCCTCGGCCAGCCACTGGAACAGCCTTCGTCCGGCCGCGCCAGCGAACGGCCTGCCCAGTATCACCTCTTTCTTACCCGGCGCCTGCCCGACCAGCATCCAGCGGGGCGAGTCAAAGCGTCCGAATACCGCGCTAACTCCCTCAGGCAATCCGCACTTCCGGCAGCGCTTCATTCGCGCGGCAAGCACGGCGAACCTCGATGCCGTCTGCTCGATGCTATGGGGCTTCCGCCGTTCCGACCTCTGCATTCATGCCTCTAGCTTCTGACTTCGCCCCAGCCGGTCCGTGGAGTCTTGACTTTTGCCTTTTGGCCTTTGGCTTTCGCCTTCTGCCCCAGTCCGGTGTCCTTGTCCGCCACTTCTGACTTCTAGCATCTAGCCTCTAGCTTCTGACTTCGTCCCCTCACTGGACCACTTGACCACTCGACCACTACCTTCTCTTCATCCTCGCCTTCCTCGCCGTCTTCCACTCCTCATCATCAATCTGCTGCCGCGCCTGCTTGATCCTGTCGCGCAGCGCTGCCGCCTTCTCGAACTCAAGCAGCGCCGCGGCCTGTTCCATCTCTCGCTGAAGCCTGGACAGCAAGGCAACCTTGTCCTCTTCCTCGGCACCAAGGTCGTTCGCCTCATCGCCTATCAGCTCACCCTTTGCGTCGGCAACCGATGTCGTCAGACGCACCTGGTCGATTGACTTCTGGATCGAACGCGGTTCGATGCCGTGCGCTGCATTGTAATCGAGCTGCTTCTGCCGCCGCCGGTCGATCTCCTTGAGCGCATTCCGAATGGAGCGCGTCACGACGTCGGCGTAGAGAATCACCTCGCCGCTGAGATGGCGGGCCGCCCGGCCCGAGGTCTGGATGATCGACCGCTCATCACGCAGGAAACCCTCCTTGTCCGCGTCAAGAATCACTACCAGCGACACCTCGGGCAGGTCAAGCCCCTCGCGCAACAGGTTGATGCCCACCAGGACGTCGAACTCACCCAGCCGCAACTGCCGCAGGATTTCTACCCGTTCAATCGCGCCGATCTCCGAGTGAAGGTAGCGCACCTTCAGCCCCATCTCGGTCAGGTACTCGGCAAGGTCCTCGGCCATACGCTTGGTCAGTGTCGTGACCAGCACTCGCTCCTTCAGCTTCACCCGGTTCCTGACCTCGGCAATCAGGTCGTCCACCTGCCCCTTGGTCGGCCTGATGGTCATCTTCGGGTCAACCAGTCCGGTCGGCCTGACTATCAACTCCGCTACGCGACCCTGGCTTACCGTCGCCTCATACGGCCCGGGCGTGGCCGACGTGAACACCGCCTGGTTGACCAGCATGCTGAACTCATCGAACCTCAGCGGTCGGTTATCAAGGCACGACGGCAGCCTGAACCCATAGTCAACCAGCGTCTGCTTGCGTACCCGGTCCCCGTTATACATCCCCTGAACCTGCGGCACAGACGTGTGGGACTCGTCCATCACCATCAGGTAGTCGGCCGGGAAGTAGTCGAGCAACGTGTACGGCCTCTCCCCTGCCTTCTTGCCCAGCAGGTGGCGCGAGTAGTTCTCGATGCCCGGGCAGTACCCGAACTCGCGCATCATCTCAAGGTCGAACTTCGTGCGGGTCTTGATACGCTGGGCTTCAAGCAGCTTACCCTGCGCCTCAAACTCGGCCACCCGCGCAGCCAATTCTTGCTCAATCGTCACCTCGGCGGCGGTAATCTGCTGCTCGGTCGTGATGAACTGCTTGGCCGGGTACATCACCATCCGTGGCTTCCGCTCAATCATGTCCCCGGAGACGACGTCGAATACCGTCAGCCGGCCAATCACGCTGCCGTCGAACTCCACCCGTACGCCGTAGTCGCGATGCGATGGGTGAATGTCCACCACGTCCCCGCGGACGCGGAACGTCGAACGCTTCAGGTCAACGTCGTTCCGCGTGTACTGCAGCTTCACCAGTTCCTCGAGCAACCGCTCCCGGTCCATATCCTTGCCGATTTCAACCGGCAGAATCGAGTTGCGGAACTCCCACGGCTCGCCGAGGTTGTAGATGCACGAAACCGAGGCGACCACGACAACGTCCCGCCGCTCGACCAAAGCCGACGTGGCCCGCAACCGCAGCCGCTCAATCTCCTCGTTGATGGAAGCGTCCTTCTCGATGTACAGGTCGTGCTCGGGCACATACGCCTCTGGCTGGTAGTAGTCGTAGTACGACACGAAGTACTCGACCGCGTTTTCCGGGAAGAACCCCTTGAACTCGCCGTAGAGCTGCGCGGCGAGGGTCTTGTTGTGCGACATGATGATGGTCGGTCGGTTCAGCCGCTCGATGACGTTCGCCATCGTGTACGTCTTCCCCGACCCGGTCACACCCAGCAAAGTTGCATACTTTGCTCCGTCCTGGACGAACCGGCACAACTCCTCTATGGCCTGCGGCTGGTCACCACTGGGTTTGAATGGCGCAACCAGCTTGAATCTGTCTGTCTGCTCAATCACGACGAGATTCTAGGAGTATGCTAGGCTAGGTCAAGCCGCCGGTAACGAACTGGAACCACCGAGAAGAGCGAACGCCCACGCCGAAGTCCTTAACTCAATCCCTTGATCTCTCTATCCCTCTAGCCCTTCCGTTCTTGGCCTTTGCCTTCTGACCTTGACTAGCGCGTCAGACGCGCAGTGTTTTGCTTCACCTTTGAACTCGCCCAGGCGTCGTAAACAATGTCCCACTGCGTCCCGGAAATCGCTCCAAGGAACGTGACCCGTAACCCCACGGCGGATTCTCTTCGAGTTACTCGAATCGGTGCTTGACGAGAAGTCTCAGGTAGGGCAGTTCCTCGCTAAGCGTCCTTATGTTCAGCACGTAGTTCGTGATGCCTCGTTTCGTGTCTCTTGCGATGTAACTCATCCGGATCAGGGCATCCAGGAACGGCCTAGCGAACCGAATCCCCGGTCTCTTTGTTCGAGCCCTGCCGAGGGCCTGTCGTAGGTGCCGTTCGTCGAACCTTCCTCTTGAGTCCGCACATCGCCAAGCGGCGAGCAGGACGTCTGCCATCAAAGGGTCTGTGACTAGGGTAGGTGCAGTCTCATTGGGTTCAAGAGCCATGTGACCTAGTCGAGTACGCTTCAGGTACGCCTCCCCCAGAAGGTAGTCCACAGCTTGATCGAATTGAGCCTCGGAGTGCTGGAAGCGGAGTGCGCTGCGAACGCTGGCTGTGGCTATACCGTTTCGTCTCCTTGAGGAAGGTAATCTCCTCAGTCTGTCGACGATGACATACAGCACTAGGGCTGCGGTTTCATCCATGGCATACTTCCTCGGAGGCACATCTCGTCTAAGAAACTCGAGGTCGGCCCACAAACCGGGCTGGTGTTGGTCAATTAGCCGAACCAAGGCTTCGCCGTCTAGTACATGTGTATTTGCGCGCAAGCTGGGCGCGGCGATGATTTCATCTAGCTTGCCGATCGCGGCTGCGGTGATCTCTGACGTTGTCACAACTACCACTTGGTTCAGGAACACGGTGTCAGTACTGCCGCCGGGCTGGTGCACTCTGGCGAATGCCTCCATTACCTGCTTCGCAACTGTCAATATGCTGTTCGGACCGACCACGGTGCCTACGATGACCCCCGTCCTGGCGATGACCCCGACCCACGCGTGGTGTCCGAACGGGGACGAGGTACGACAGAGCAGATCAACTCCACGTTCGTCGGCTCCATGGACGTCCCACACAGAGTCGCAGAAGCTGCCAAACAGCTTGGCCAGCACGCTCTTTCTGAGCAAGGCTTCGGAGGTGATCGCTAGGAGAGTGGCCAACTTGTCACTGGGAGTGCGCGATCGCGCAGGGAGGGGACTGGAGAAGCCCGGCCCAGCTGCGTCTGCTCGCTCGGACACCAACTGCGCCGATAAGACGGGGGTGTCTGCAAAGTCCCCCTTCCGCGTCAGTGCCTCCAAGGCAACGCGAACGCGTGGCGGCTTGGGTGTGATTGGTCCGAGCGGTGACATCGGCGTCTCAGGCTGATTTGTGATGCGGCGATAGAGGCGGTCATAGCCCTCATGTCTGGTTAGCGAGTACCACTGGGCTCCACTCAGGATATCGGGTATGCACGCGAGGTCTGCGTCTCGGAACACGACTGGCACGAACTTGTCATTCTTGCCCTCAGCGTCATATATCTCCTGCGAGATAATTGCGCCTTCCCACTTCGCGCCCTTGCCGACGCCTGCCTTCTCCCTCAGCTCGAATCTCTCCAGATAATCCCTAGTGCAGATAACAATGACGAAGTCTGCGTCTCGTATCTGACGCTCGCACCACCGAGGCCAGCCCTCCGGGGGGGCCGGTTCGTACTGGTCTATCCGGCAGTCGACTCCCTCACGACGCAGTTGCTCTGAGAGAGCCCACACTAGTTCTAGATGTTCGGGCGAATCATGGCTGTAGCTGACGAAGACGCGTCGCGGCCGCGGGACTGCGCGGGATTCGACTGCCTTCATGCGGTTTTCGTCTGCCCGAGCGTGTTGCCTCGCCAAATCGATAAAGGACTAGATGGACAACGCGCTGTGGGTCGTGACATGTCAAATGGGCAAGCGGAATTGGAACGTGACCCCGAAGCCCCTACCCCACACGCTTCTGACTGGGAACCGAGAGAAGCAGCCCTCCTTCTACCCAAGCGTCGCTACGGGGTTTCTAGGTCACTCTGGGGACTTGCTGGACCCGCTGTCGGGTAGTCGAAGGACACCTTGTCCTCTCCGATTTTGATCTCTGTTCCCGAGCTGACGGCGACCTCGAAATCATCGTATCCTCTCAACATCTGCTGAGCCTGGCCGGTGACAGGGCCTGTGTCGCATTTGTAGGCGACCACAATGCCTATGTGCATTCGTGACATTCTCTGGAGCTTGTCGGTCACGTCCGTAAGCTCCGTTTCTGTGCGTTCGGCCAAGTACGAGCCCTTCCTGTGCTCAGACAGGCCGCGCTTTACGGCTTCCCTCCTACCTTCGAGGTCTAAGCGAGCACGAGAGGCTCGATAGGCAAGTACTGGTATGTCCTCCAAGATGGACGACAGTTGTGAGGCCTTGTCCACTTTCGCGACAAACGCGTATCCCTTCTGATGGACGCCCGAGTCGAAGCCGACAAAGCCCGTATCAGCGATGACGTCGTCTAGGAACCACTGGCTGTCCTTCGGTGTGAATCCGGCCAGCTCCAAGCAGCGCATCACCCTGCGGTCCGACCACTGGTTCTGATCGCCCACTGCTGGCTTGCCTTCGGCTAACCGCATGGCGTCCTTGATCGCCCTGTTCAACTCTGAAGCCATGTTGGCAGGTGTATACTTCACGGTGTCATAGCTCTGGATGTTGAAAGCCAGGGTCAAGTTCTCCTTCTGCAGAGGTATGATGTGCTTGTTCATCGCAGTCATGAGTCCGTACTCGTAGTAGACATTGGGGTTCGGCACAGACGTCGTACCGACGATGTTGTCGTCAAGTATGACGAGGCAGAACCGTGACTCGATGATTCTTCCGCATATCTTGGTGCAGAATATGTCCTGCCCGTAGGCTCGCTCTCTGACGGCGATGACGGGCTCAACGCCCTGTTTTGTCAGCTTCTCAGAGATCAGCTCCAGGAGTGGATCAAGCTCTGGCTCAGAAGGAGAGGCAATGAAACAGGACTTCGATGCGCCATACAACTTGCCGCATGGGTGGTTCTTGCGAATGAAGCACCACGCATTTGGTCCAAAGGAAGGGGGGCTCGGAGACTCCCACGAATAGGCATATCGCCGGTCCCGACTGAAGGACTTCCAACTCACGGCCACCTCCTTGCGGACGATTCTGACGAGATAAATGCACTTCCCAGGCTTCGAACGTACGTCATTGGAGGAAGAGGCTCGGCTTCCACTCGTCTAGGATAGGTCAGTTACAGCCACTGTCAAGCAACGGCGCGGGCAGCGTTCAGTCGAGTTCGCTCTTGCGTTCCATGTCGGCGAACAGGGCGATGACTGCCTGCTTCATTTTGGTGAACGGCTCGGGCAGGAGCCCGTGCTCAGCGGCCCAGTTGTCGAGCTTGGCTATTGCTTTGGCGCGCCAGACCGGCCGGGCTTTGCGCGTGCGGCGCAGGGCGCCGAAGACTCTGCTGCCGTATGCACGGAGGTACGTCGCCAGCGGGTCTTTCCAGCCAAGCCGTGACTCGTTCATAACTTCGTTGAACGTCCGATGTAATCTGCGCTCCCACGCTTCGGCCCTGGCGCGCTTCAGCGCCTGCCGCACTCGCTTCTCGATGTCCTGCTCGGTCCGAACATGCTGACCGGCCTTCAGCCTGAGGCCGATGTCATAGTTCTCTGCCCGATCCTGCTGAAGAGGCGGCAACTCCGCGGTCGCATCCAGCAACGCCTGCTTCGCACGCTGTTCGAGAATCGTCGGCCGCGAGGCGTACTCGTCGAGCACGTCCAGGACTGCGCCGAGGTTCTTGCCACAGACCCGCAGGTAGTCGAGAATGAAGGATAGTGATTGCTGGCCGGCCTTGCCCCGCTCGAACCGGCTCACTGCCTGCTGCCATCCGCGATTGGTGCCGCCCAACCGGGCGGCCAGTTGCACCTGGGTCAGACCGGCCTCACGCCGAATCTGGGCTAGCCTCCGGCCAAGCACCCGGCACAACTCGTCCAGCTCAGAGTCACCGTTTTCCATGGTCTCGCCGATAGGAGAATACTACAAATGGAGCTCTAGCTCATCAAGCCCTTTCGCATCCTAACTTCGTCACTAACAATTAGTTATTAGACCTTACTGAATTTCCCCCATCCCGTCTCACCCACTCTTTGGCAAGCTCTCTCCCAAGCTCTTTGGTAAGGCCTCTGCCAAGCTCTCTGGCAAGGTCTCTGCCAAGCTCTCCGGCAAGGTCTCTGCCAAGCTCTCTACCAAGGTCTTTCCCAAGCTCACTGGTAAGGTCTCTGCCAAGCTCCTTGGCAAGGTCTCTGCGAAGCTCTCTGCCAAGGTCTCTGGCAAGGACTCCCCCAGGCTCTTTGGTAGGGTCTCTGCCAAGCTCCCTGGCAAGGTCTCTCCTAAGCTCTCTGCCAGGCTCTCTGGTAAGGTCTCTCCCAAGCTCTCTGGCAAGCTCATTCCCAAGTTCCCTGCCAAGCTCCTTCCCCAACTCCGTGACAAGCTCTTTCGCTCGCGCTCGGAAGTTGTTGCCTCAGCGCAGCAGAAGGCGGGCGCCGGTCAGCGTCGGCTGTTGATGACTACGACCTTGCCGAGTTCACGGCTGCCGCGGGGACTCGCGACTGAATAGCAGTAGATGCGGCTTGGCAATCCAGCGACGTTCGACCTGCAGGGAGTCGAGGCATTGACCGCACGCGGGAATATGGCTATCATCTGGCCAGAATGAATTACCGCGTCGCTTTCGCGCCGGAGGCGGTCAAGGACTTTCGCAACCTGTCGGCCAACACGCGGGCGGAAGTCAGGGACGCGGTCAACCGACACCTGATGCATGAGCCGACGCGGCTGAGCCGAAGCCGCATCAAGCGACTGCGGGGCACCCGCAAGCCTCAGTATCGCCTGCGCGTCGGCGATGTCCGCGTCTTCTACGACGTACATGCGGACCGCGTGGAAGTGCTGGCTATCGTTGAGAAATCGAAAGCTGCGGAATGGCTTGAGAGAACTGGAGAATTCGATGAGGAAAGTAGCGCTGGCTGAAGTGAGGGATCACCTCTCGGAATACCTGAATGAGGCAGCCGAAGAGGAAGTCGTCATCACTCGGCATGGCCGACCCGCAGGCGTGCTGATTGGCTTTGCCGACGAGGATGATTGGTTCGACTACCGGCTGGAGAATGACCCGCGTTTCGTCGCGCGCATCGCCGAGGCGCGGGCAAGTCTGAGGGCCGGGAAGGCCGTCCCGTGGGAAGACGTGCAGACAGAGGTCGGGACGGAGCCGGCTGAGTTCGTCGTCGCGGACCGGCCGGCTCGACGGCGCTCGCGCCGAAGCTAGCCGCCGAACGGGCCTTAACGGTTCACGACTACGACCTTGCCAAGGTCGCGGTTGCCGTTGGGACTCGCGACCGAGTAGCAGTAGACGCCACTCGGCACATGTGAGACATTCCATCGCCACACGGCAGAATTGACTCGCTTGCTGTCCTGAACCAGACGGCCGGTGTTGTCGCGCACCACGACCCGGCTGCCGGGGACAAGGCGCTCGAAGACCATGTTCTGTCCCTGTCGGAACGCGAGCACACCCGCGTGGCTTCGCCCTGACTTGCGTTCGCTGCTGACGCCGGTCGCGGTCGAGCCTATCCTGAGTCCCGCGCCGAAGCTCGTGACCCACAGAGCACTAGTGTCGTATGGGCTGTAGAAGACCCGTTCCGGATGGCGGAACGGATAGCTATTTGCCAGGCCGAACGTAGGATTCCCGGAACGCAGGTTCTGGCAGTACCAGAGCCCGTTGACCTCGGTTGTCAGATACATCTCATTGGAATCGCGCGGACTCACGGTGCAGGAGCCGACGCGGTCGAGGCTGTTGATGCGGGTCCAGTTCGAGCCGCGGTCAGTGGTTCGGTACAGGCCGCCGAGACCGTTTGGCGGTCCGCCCCAGCCGCTGAACACGCAGCCGTACCAAGTGTTCTGGAGACTGTCATACGGGTCTACGACAAGGTCCATTGTCCAATAGTCCATGCCTGCGGCAGACTTGTCCTGCCAGGTCTGGCCCGAGTCGGTGCTCGCGAAGACGCCGGAACTGGCGGTGAAGTGGGAACTCGAATCGATGCGGCCCGAGTATGAAGCGAGTACGGTGCCGTCGTTGAGCACGCGGATGTTGAACGGATGCCCCTGCGTGCGCGGGGGCGCTGTGCAGTGGGTCCAGCTTGAGGTCGCGCCGTTCTGAAGGTCGTTGGTGACCCAGATGCCGCCCTGCCCGTTGTTGTGGTTGGCAACCGCCGCATACATCCGGTTCGGCCGATTGGGGTCGAGTTCAATCCAGATAACCGGCTTGGCGAAGTTGTGAAGCGTATTCCAGCTCGCGCCGCGGTCGGTCGAGAACTTGACGTTACCGTTGCCACCATCAATCCGCGCGTCAGTCAGGTACGTGCTCTGGTAGAGGTCGTGCACCGAAGAGATGGCCGCATAGAGCACGTGGGTCTGGGGATGCTCGACGAGGCGGTAGACAGAGTTCAGGTTGAGGTTCGGGATGATGGCCCACGTCATGCCTGCGTCGGTGGAGTGGATGCCGTTGATGTCAGTGGACCCGACGAACACGCTATCCTGATTGAGCCAGAGCACGTCCCAGCAGGAAGTGTTCTCAAGGCCTACGCCTTGATAGAACCGGCCGGGCGTGATGTTGCTGCCCTTTGAGTTCTGGGTCGCGGCAGACACGTAGCACTGACGCCAGTTCTGTCCGTCGTCGGACGAAAGGTGGATGAACCCGTAGTCACTGAATGCTAGCAGACTCGGATTGTTGGCCGCAACTGAGAAGCCCATGGCGCACTCGGCGTATCCCCAGCCTCGGTCCCCGCCAGAGCCGCACCAGCCGGTGTAGATATTCTGGTTGCCCGCAGCCAAGAGAGTCTCGACCCAGGTGTCGCCGGCGGTCGTTGTCTTGAAGACAGTCGGGGCACCGGCAGAGCCGCTACCCGCCAGATAGGCCGTGCTCGTGTCGTTCTGAGCCATCGCGACGAAGAACGGATAGTCAGTGCCAATCTGGATGCCCTTCTCCTTCAGGGTCCAAGTGAAGGAAAGGGGTCGAGGATTCAAGGATTCAAGGATTCCAGCGCCCGACACTGGACCACTAGTCCACTGGACCACTTGACCACTCGTTGAGTAGATTCCCTTCGCGATATTCCAGTAGTCACTCCCGAAGATCCCCACATAGATGTTCGCCGTATCGGCCGCCACTCCGTAGAACCTGACCGTCCCGCCCTGTTTCGCTCCGGCGAAGGAAAGCATTCCCTGGCCTGCGGGCAGGCCGGTGTATGACTGCATGTTGAACGTGCTGCCGCCGTCGGTGGAAACCAATAACCCGGCGTTGGTGCCGACGTAGATGTTGGGCAGATCCCAGAACGTGCCCGCGATGTAGGCCCCGCCAAGCATCGGGCTTGTGTACTTCAGGGCGAAGCTGCTGCCACCGTTGGACGAGTAGTAGAGGTGAGTGTAATCGACGACGAGCAGATTGGTCGTGTGGTTCGGGTCGACCGCCATCTCCCAGCACGCGCCACCGGTCGGGTCGCCTATAAGTGCCGACCAAGAAGTGCCGCCGTCGGTCGTCTTGACCGGCGTCATGCCGTCGTTCGTGTAGTCCACGCTGTACCGCACCTGCGGGTCAGATGTGAACTGGACCCCGACGTGATTGCCGCCCTGAATCACGCTGAAGTGCTCGATGTTCCAGGTGTGGCCGGTGTCGACCGAATGGAAAAGCTCGCTCATGTCGCAGCCCGCGTACATCTCCGCGGGATTGGACGGGTTGAATACGGGGTTGTAAAGCGCGCCACCGCCGCCGATACCTCTGGACGCCCAGTTGGCCGGCTGGGCCAGCGCCGCGGCACCAAACGCCAGAACCGTCGCAAGCACTCTCAATCGCATCTCACTTCCTCCTGTCCGTACTGAATGACACGTGCCGGAGATTCTCACCAGAGGGAAGATTCTAAGCCGAGCGCCTTGACGGTCAAGCGCCGGGTGCGCCTGCGTTGACTTCGTTCCAGAGCCGCATATGCTGGCCCCATGGAAAACGCTGGAGCAACGGTCATGGAACAGCAATCGTTCCGGGTCTACGGCTATCGGTGGATCGTTCTGCTGAGCTTCATGTTCATCGTGGGCATGAACCAATTGCTCTGGATAACATTCGCGCCGATAACCGGCGCCGCCGCTCAGTTCTACCATACAACCGACCTCGTCATCGGACTGCTCTCCATGAGCTTCATGGCGGTCTACATTGTGCTTGTCATTCCTTCAGCCTGGATGATAGACACGCTCGGATTCCGCACCGCGGTCGGCATCGGCGCCATCCTGACCGCGATCTTCGCGTTGACGCGCGGCCTTTTCGCGACCAGCTTCCCCCTGGTTCTCGTCTCCCAAATCGGCATCGCGATGGGCCAGCCGCTCGTGGTAGGAGCCGTAACCAAGGTCGCCGCCACGTGGTTTCCGGTCAAGGAACGCGCCACCGCCTCCGGGCTCGGAACTCTCGCTGTCTACCTCGGCGTCCTTGTCGGCATGCTCATCACGCCCGCGCTCGCGGTCAGGTACGGCATGGCGTCGATGCTCCTCATCTACGGAATCGTCACGGTCGTCTCCGCGCTGTGCTTCTTCATCTTCGCCAAAGGGAAGCCGGCAACGCCGCCCTGCCCGGCCGGCCATGACGTCCGAGTGCTGATGTTCGACGGGCTGAAACAGATGCTGCGCCAGCGAGACTTCCTGCTGCTGCTCGCGATTTTCTTCGTCGGCCTGGGGATGTTCAACGGAGTATCGACGTGGATTGAGGACATTGTCCGGCCACGTGGGTTCTCGATTTCGCAGGCTGGTTTGCTGGGCGGTTTAATGCTCATCGGCGGCATCATCGGCGCAGTTATCCTGCCCATCCTCTCGGACAAGGCCCGTCGACGCAAGCCGTACATCATACTGTCGCTCTGCGGCCTGATTCCCGGCCTGGCGGGAATGGCGTTCGCGACCAGCTATTGGCTGCTGCTGATTTCGGGCTTCCTGTTCGGGTTCTTCCTGCTCAGCTCCGGACCGATTGGATTCCAGTTCGGCGCCGAACTTACACACCCGGCGCCGGAAGGCACGTCCAACAGCCTGCTGCTGCTGATGGGTCAGGTCTCAGGCCTGATATTCATCTTCGGCATGGACGCGCTCAAGTCCCCGGCGACCGGCGCGATGACCGGCTCCTTGCTGGCCCTGCTGGGACTGACTGTTCTCTGCGTCCTCCTTGCCACCTTCATCAAAGAACGCCCTTTGACCTGCTAAGGAGCATCGCGCATGAACATGAGTTTGGGACGCGTCACAATCGCAGCCGTGCTCGCGCTCGCGGTTGCCACGTCAGCAATCGGCCAGACCCCCGAAGCCACCAACAGCCACGCAGCACCATGGGTCGCCTATGCCGCAGAGACAGGAGGCAGCTACCTCGGAGCAGCCCTCCTCGGCGGGACGGTTGCCGCTGCGGTCTTACTGCCCTTCTACACCGACAATCCTCCAGAGACGAAGACGGAACCCGCGGTAATGCTGGGCATCGCGGGGGCGCTTGGCTTGGTCGGATGCAGTGGTGGAACCTGGCTCGTGGGAAGTGCATTTGACCAACACGGCCAGTTCCTGTCAGCCCTCGGTGGCGCAACTGCAGTGTCGCTGGTCGGCGTAGGAGTGTACGCCGGCGGCGTGGGATTGCAGCACAACTACTCGCCAGTCCCGTTCCATGTCGGTGAGGTGATGAAGTACATTGGGGCCGGGTTGCTAGTCAGCGCGCCCGTCGCAGCAGTGCTCGGCTACAATCATTCGCGGCCGGCGGACGGCTACAGCAGCAGATTCATTCCCGGTTCGGTCGCGCTAGGCGCAGCGCGAGATGCCAGCGGCGTCGTTCACCCTTCTCTCGATGTGAAACTTCTCTCCGTCAGATTCTGATTCGACCGAGTGTCCTCGTGGCTATTGATTTTCGCGCAAGTAATGGTTCCCGTGTCACCCTCACCCTTCCCTCCCCCTCGAGGGGGAGGAAATAGAAGGGAGGGGGAACAGTGTCGCATTGCTTGTGCGAACGTCAACAGCGCCGGCTCGGCGAGTCAGTGACACCGCCGAGGCGGCGGATGGTTCTCTTGACGGTTTCCACGCACCGGCCCGTGTCGCCAAGAATCCTTCTGCCTGAGAACCGCAGAATGTGCCAGCCCGCGGTTGTAAGCGTGTTGTCGCGCTCGCGGTCCTGTTCGGCCTTGTCGCGGCCCGCATGATAAGCCTCGCCGTCACACTCGATGTCGAGATTGCCGTCCCGACAGAACACGGCCATGTCGAGCATGTAACCGGGCTTGTCTTCCCCGACGAAGAACTGCCGCTCCGCCGATTGGCCCGCGTCCTTGAGGGTGAAGTACAGCTTGTCCTCAATCGGACTCACCTTGAACAGGTCGTTAATCTCTTGTGCACGCAGGAGGCGCTCAAGGCTGGTCGGTATGAATACGATTCTCCGCCACCTCAGACTTGGAATCGGACGCGGTAGGCGCGTCATATCGCCGAGCCTCACCTTGCAGTATTCCGCCTCGGCACGAGCGTGCGTCGGCTCATCCGGCAGCAGTTCGCGCCGCTTTGCCATCTCGATGCTGCGAACCGGCGCGTACCAGTTGACGGCCCACTTCTCGTCGCCGAACAGCCTTGTCTGATAGAATGCGAGATACCGAATAATGTCCAGTCCTTCCGGCGCGGTGCGCACCGGGATTCGGTACCAATGTTCAGACCGTACGAGTTCCCAGTCTTTCCTTCGCGTTGTGACGCCGACGAGCGCGGGCGTTTCCGGGCCAAACACTCTAACACGCCAGACTGGCCTGCGACCACTCACGCGACATTGTAGGTCGGCGGCATCCGGACGCAAGCATCTGACCGACTGAATCAGAACTGGTATCGTGACACTTCAGATGTCCTCGGTGGTCCTTATCATCGACTCGTCCTGCTTTCTCACTCCGCTTGCGCAGACTCTGAGTCCGGCCTAGAATCCACACTCATGACGGCCCTGTCGGTCAGCGGACTCGGCAAGACATATGGCCACGTTGCGGCGCTCAATGATGTATCGTTTGAGGTCGCGCCGGGCGAGCTGTTCTGTATCTCGGGGCCGGATGCCGCCGGCAAGTCCACGCTACTGCGCATCCTCGCCGGCACGCTGAAGCCCGATTCGGGCTCGGTGACAATCCTCGGCAGCGACGGCGTCAGCCGGCCGCCCATCCTTCGCTACTCAATCGGCTACATGCCGCAGCGGTTCGCCATCTATGCCGACCTGACCGCTGAGGAGAACCTCGCCTTCTATTGCGCGTTCTACGGTCTGGGTCGGGCCAGGACCGACATGCGGGTCGAGTACTTGCTCGGATTGACCCGGCTGGCCCGGTTCCGGAAGTTCCGTGCGGGCAACCTGTCCGGTGGCATGAAACAGAAGCTGGTGCTGGCGTGTGCGCTGGTACACGAGCCGGACATGATGCTTCTCGACGAGCCAACGACCGGCATCGACCCGCTGTCCCGCCGCGAGTTCTGGGGAATCCTGACCGACTACCTTGCCCGTGGCAAGACCATCATCTACTCAACGGTCTATCTGGAAGAGGCGCTGCGCTCGAACCGGATAGCTTTGATGGACTCCGGCACCGTTAAGGTCTGCGATACGCCGGAGAACCTTCTGGCCCGGGTCCGGAACCGGCGCTTCACTGTCGCCACAGACGCACACGAACAGGCAGCGGCCGCACTCAGCGCATGTCCTCTGGTTGCTTCAGTGCAGCCACTGGGCTCGGGTGCAGCGTTCCTTATCATGGACACGCACGAGGCTCTGGAAGCCGCAATCGCCGCCCTCGCCGCAGCGGGCGTCACGGCGAAGCCCGAGCCGGCCCAGCCCACGCTGGAGGACGTGCTCATCCTCGCCGCGGGACATGACCGAAATCCTCCCGGGATTTCGGGTCGTGTCCCAAAGCGGCCCCAATGACCACCAACGCCATCGAAGTCCATGACCTTGTCCGTCGATTCGGTAGCTTCACCGCGGTCGATGGCATCTCCTTCGCGGTCGAGCAGGGCGAAGTGTTCGGTTTCCTCGGCCCCAACGGCGCGGGCAAGACCACCGCTATCAAGGTATTGAACGGCATTCTTGCGCCCACGTCAGGAACCTGCCGTGTGCTCGGGTTCGAGTTGCCCCGCGACAACGCCCGGCTTAAGCAGTCCATCGGTTACATGTCCCAGAAGTTCTCGCTCTACGAGGACCTGACCAGCCGCGAGAACCTCCGCTTCTTCGGCTCGGTGTACAGTCTCAAACGCGAAGTCCTCGGCGAGGCAATCGAGTCAATGGTCGCGCGGTTCGGACTTGAGCGGTTCGCGGCTATGCAAGCCAAAGAACTCCCGTCCGGCGCGCGCCAGCGTCTCGCCCTGGCCTGTGCCCTGCTTCACGACCCGGGCGTGCTGTTCCTCGACGAACCGACCTCGGGCATGGACCCGACCTCTCGCCGGCAGTTCTGGGAACACGTCCACCGGCTTGCATCCGCCGGCAAGACTGTGCTGGTGACGACCCACTATCTTGACGAGGCCGAGTACTGCAACCGGCTCTGCCTCATCAACCAGGGGCGCATCATTGCCGAGGGCACGCCCGCGCAGGTGCGCTCGTTATCCCGGGCTACTGCTCTGACCGTTGTCTGTTCGCCGCTTAACCGCGGCCTCGTCGCGCTGCTCAGCCGGCCGGAGCTTGGCGATACCGCCATCTACGGCGGCAGCCTCCGCCTGGTCACGCCCGACCCCGACTCGGCGCAGCGCGCGATTCCCGGCCTGTTCGAGCAGGCCAACGTGCGCCTGGACTCCGTCGTCCGGGATGCGCCAACCCTGGAAGACGTCTTCGTGCAACTGGTCAGGGAATCCAATGGGTGACGAACTCGCTCCTCACGACGCGTCGAGCGTGCAGCGCCGAACATCAGGTGAAGCGCGTCTGGCGGCGCGCTCGCTTGCCGCGGTCACCAACAAGGAGTTCATCCACATTCTGCGCGACCCGGGCACGCTCGTCATCGCACTCGTGATTCCGGTTGTGCTATTGCTCTTGTTCGGCTACGCACTATCGCTGGACGTCCGCGAAGTACCTTTCTGCCTCCTGGACCAGAGCCACACTCAAAGCTCGCAGGACTTCGCAGCACGATTCACCGCGTCCGGCTACTTCAAACTGGTCGGCACAGTTGGAAAAGAGGCCGACGCGCATCACCTGATTGACCAGGGCCGCGCCCGGATGGCCCTACTCATCCCGATCGACTTCGCGCGCGACCAGACTTCGGACCGGGTCAGTCCGGTCGGGCTTCTAATCGACGGCTCCAATTCGCTGACCGCGTCGGTCATCCTTGCCTACACGGAGGCACTGATGCAGAGGATCGGAACGCTGCCCGCGGCAGCCACCGGTCCGGCGGTGTCTCTAAATAACCTGAGCCTGCGACCACGCATACTCTTCAATCCGACCCAGCGCAGCACCGACTTCCTGGTGCCCGGCATCCTTGCTATTATCACCATGTTCATGACCATCCTGCTGCCGTCCATGGCGGTCGTGCGCGAAAAGGAGCACGGTACTATTGAAATCCTGCGATCCGGTCCGATTCGGCCGGCCGCCTTCATCGTCGGCAAGCTTCTCCCCTACGCTCTCATCTGCATCCTCGACCTGCTCATGGTCATCATCGTCGGCGCGCTCGTCTTCGGCGTCAGGATTCAAGGCAGCTTCCTGCTGCTGATTGCTCTATCGGTCCCGTTCCTCGTGACCGGCCTTGCGTTCGGCCTGCTCATCTCGACGCTGGTCGAAAGCCTGCAGGTCGCCATGTACTCGGCTTTCCTGGTGTCGGTGCTGCCGACAATTCTGCTCTCGGGATTCGTGTTCCCGATTGCGTCAATGCCCAGGTTCGTCCAGTTCATCTCGCTTCTGGTTCCGGCCCGCTACTTCCTGACCGTGGTCCGCGGCATCTACCTGCGCGGGGCCGGGTTCGGCTCGCTCTATCCGCCGCTCCTGGTTATCCTCTTGTTCGGCACGGTGCTCATCGCCGTCTCGGTGGAACGGCTGCGGAGAAGCCTGTGATACAGCACATCCTGGCCGTGGCCCGCAAGGAATTCCTCCAGTTGCGCCGCGACCGCCGCACCCTGCCCCTGATACTGATCGCCCCGGTGCTCCAACTCCTGCTCTTCGGATATGCCGCGACCCAGGATATCCGCAACGTACGCCTCGCCCTCGTCGACCAGTCCCAGTCGCCGGTGAGTCGTGAGATCGGACGGGCGCTATCCTCCTCCGGCACGTTCCGCGTCTTCACTGTCACGGACCGTGCGGAACTGCAGGCGGCAATGCTGCGCGGTGACGCGACCATCGGCCTGGTGATCAGGCCTGACTTCGAGCGCCTGTTGCTCCAGCGGAGCAGCGCCGGCCTCGAGGTCTTTGCCGACGGCTCAGACCCGAACACGGCCACGGTAGCGGCCGCCTATGCGGAGCGGATTGTCGCTGGTGTCATCACCAACCTGATCACGGCCCGGTTTCCTGCTCTAATCTCCGCACTCAGCGTAGACCTAGTACCGCGTGTACTCTACAACCCGAATCTGGCAAGCCGTAACTACATGGTGCCGGGCGTGCTGGCCATGGTGCTATTGATCATGACGACCATAATGACCTCGGTGGCAATCGTGCGTGAATACGAGCGCGGGACCATCGAGCAACTCGTGGTCACCCCTCTGCGGCCGACCGAACTGCTTGCCGGCAAGCTCATCCCCTACGTCATCATCGGCTACGCAGACGTGCTTCTTGTCACGACCGTCGCCACCGCCTGGTTCCGAGTCCCGATTCACGGTTCCGTCTTGCTGCTGTTCGTACTGGCCGGTCCGTTCCTGCTGGCCACGCTCGGATTCGGCATTCTCAGCTCGACCATAGCGCGGTCCCAGCAGCAGTCGATGCTCATCTCCTTCCTGTTCATGATGCCCAACACCCTGCTATCCGGGTTCATGTTTCCCATCGAGAGCATGCCCAAACCGGCCCAGTACTTCACGTACCTGATTCCCGGCCGTTACTTCCTGGTCATCGTCCGAGCCATCTTCCTCAAAGGTGTCGGGCTCGAGGTGCTATGGCCCGAAACCCTGGCCCTGCTGCTGCTCGGCTCGCTCATCCTTGCGGTCGCTGTCGCTCGCTATCGCTCTCGACGCACTTGACCCCTTGACTACTTGCTTGCTAGACTTCTCGACGTCATGAGGAATCGCTTCCCGCTCATCGCGGTCGTCGTGGTCGTCCTGGCGCTGGTAATCGCGCTCGTCGTATCGCAGAGTTCCGGCCGCCGGAGCGACTCGGAATCATCCGGTACTATCGAGTCGTACGAAGTCCAGGTCGCCTCCAAGGTCAGCGCGCGAGTCGTGGCCGTGCGCTGCGAAGAAGGTCAGACGGTGAAATCCGGAGACACGCTGTTGATACTGGACGACGCCGACTATCGCAACGCGGCTCTGGCGGCACGGGCCCAGTTGCTGGCGACACAGGCCAACCTCTCAGCCGTGCAGTCGCGCGCGAGCCTGGCTGATTCCAGCCTGGCCCGGCTGCGCCGGTTGTTCGCGGCGGGCAACCTGTCGCGCCAGGAGATGGACAAGACCGAGTCCGACGCCAGGGCTGCTGACGACGCGCTGGCGGCGGCCCGCACGGCGGTCGACGCCGCCAGGGCGCAGGCTGACATCGCGGCTGAGAGATTGAGCGACTGCACCGTCACTGCCCCGATCGCGGGCACGGCCTCAGTCGTCGCATTCCGGGTCGGCGAAACCGTGATTGCGGGCTCGACACCGGTGACCATCATCGACCTCAACCAAACCTGGCTGACTGTCTACCTTGCGGAAAGACTCCTGGGTCGCGTAAAACTCGGCGACTCCTGCCGGGTGCGCGTTGACGCCTACCCGAAGCGCGACTTCAAAGGCGTTCTGTCCTTCATCGCCGACAAAGCCGAGTTCACGCCCAAGGATATCCAGACCAAAGAGGAACGCATCAACCAGGTCTATCGGGTGAAGATAACGCTCCCGAATCCCGACCGCATCCTCAAACCCGGCATGCCCGCAGACGCCTACCTGAGCCTGCACTAGTCTTGTCCATCCGCATTCCGCTCTACGACACCGTCACCGAGAACCGGCAGTTCGCGGGCGACTTCCACGAAGCACTCGAGCGGGTTCTCGCTTCCGGTCGATTCGCGCTCGGAAACGAGTTGGCGACCTACGAATCCTCGCTGGCAGAGTATTGCGGAACGGCTCAAGCCGTAGGAGTCAAAAGTGGGACTGATGCCCTGGTACTGACGTTGAAGGCGCTTGGCGTCGGCAAAGGGGACGAAGTCATTACCACCTCCTTCACATTCTTTGCCAGCGTTGAGGCCATCATGCAGGTCGGCGCGAAGCCGGTCTTCGCCGACATCGAACCCGGCACTCTCTGCCTCTCGCCCGACGCCTGCGCTGCGGCCATGACGCCCGCGACCAGGGCGGTAATGCTGGTCCACGTATTCGGACACTGTGCCAACATCGAGTGCTTCACTTCCCTCTGTCAGGAGAACAACATCGCCCTCATCGAGGATGCGGCACAGGCACTCGGGGCCACCTGGAAAGAACGCAAGCTCGGCTCATTCGGCGCAACCGGGACTTTCAGCTTCTACCCGACCAAGAACCTCGGCGCGTTGGGCGATGCGGGCGCAATCGTCACATCGGACGAGGAGCTTGCGGAAAGGCTGAGACAACTCCGTTCCCATGGCCGGGCCGAAAACGGACGGCATGTCTCCCTGGGATACAACTCGCACCTGGACGAACTGCAGGCCGCCTTCCTGCAGATCAAACTCACGCGACTCGACGCCGAGCTGGCCCGGAGGCGTGAGCTTGCAGCTCGCTACGATGCGGACCTGCCGCCTGAGGCCATGCCGGTACGCGGTGCAAACGGCTGCCGGTCAAACTACCACCAATACGCGATTAGAACCGACCGCCGTGATGCGCTCAGACAGTCCCTCTTGGAACAGGGCATCGGAACCGGCGACTACTATCCCGTACCTGCCCACTCGGAACCGGCGGCGGCGGCGGCCGGCCCGTTCCGGCCGCTACCCGAGTCGGAACGTGCCTGCAAGGAAGTGCTCACTCTGCCGATCCGGCCGAGCCTGACCGACGAGCAGCAGAAGACAGTTATTGATGCGGTTCGGCGGTTCTTCGCCGGAGTCTAAGAGCCAGCCTACTTGCCGGCTTTGCGCCGGCTACGGACTTCTTCCTGCTTCGCTTCAGCAATATCGCCGATCTGCCTGAGCAGCTCCAGGTTCTCCTCCGCCTCTTTCTGGTCGAGTATCTGGATAGCGAACCCG
The DNA here is from genome assembly GCA_035505375.1 of bacterium. Lineage (NCBI taxonomy): Bacteria > bacterium. The sequence continues at coordinate 46,479 of DATJQV010000012.1, forward strand.
GCGTGGACAATGACGTAGTCCCCGACCTTCGCGTCGGGCGTCATCATGATTGACACTTCCCGCTGAATGCCGCCGACCTCGCCGACCGCATCGGTGCCGTTGACGGAGACTAGTCTAAGAGGAACTGCGAGACACATATCAACGAAGAGGGTTCAAGGATTCTAGGGTTCGAGGGTTCAAGTGGCGGAACGCCTTTGCTGCAACGACCTTATAAGCGCCTTGAGTAGTCGCTCGACGTCGCCAATATCGCCTTTGGCTCGCATCGACTGATCAAGCTTCAGAAAACCGAGGTCAGCAGCCAGCAGAATCTGGGTCTCTAGTTCACAGAGTGACGCATATGCGATGTGTAACGACTGAAGATACTCGCCCGTTGACCTTCTGCCGTACCCCTCGGCGATGTTGGATGGTACCGATACGGCAGCCCGCCTGATTTGCGACACCAGGCCGTACCGCTCCTCTGCGGGGAGACCTGAGGTCAGGCGGTACGTCTCAAGACATAGCTGATAAGCCCGCTGCCATACCGTCAAGTCCTTGTAGCTCCTCAGCATCCTTCTGCCCGCCCACTCGTCCGATCCTTCACCCTGGACCCCTTGAACCCTCGACCACTGGAACCCGTTCTCATGTCTTCAGCGGCTTCTTCTCCGCCGCCGGGAACAGAACGTTGTTCAGTATCAACCGGTAGCCCGGCGAATTCTTGTGCAGGGAGAGGTCGGTCGGCGGGTCGTGCACCCGGTGCGCGTAGTCTTCAGGGTCGTGCCCGCCAAAGAACGTGAACGTGCCCTTGCCGTAGTTGCCATGGATGTACTGCACTTCCTCGGTATTCGCTACCTCACCCAGGTTGAGCACGTCTTTCTTGATGAGGGTGCGTCGGAATCCGCAGGTCTGACCCAGAAACTCCTTCACCAGCCCGACGTGGTCCTGCACAAGCATGCAGGGCACCGGGTCGTACTTGGCTGAAAAGTCGAACAGCGAGATGTAGACGTTCGGCCCGCGGGCGGTGGCTTCGATATAGGTGTTGATGTCCGAGTGGTCGTAGAGCATCGCGTCGGTGTACACGTGGAAGTTCTCAAACGCGAGGCAGCCATTGTAGTCCAGCTTGGACGCGTAGCCCGGGTCAATGCCGTCGCCGTCGAATACCGCGTCGCAGATGTCCGTGTTACGCGCGGCCCAGCCTACATCAATCGTCTCGGTGGCTGAACACATCGCGAACAGCATGCCGCCGTTTTCCACGTACTTGTGTATCATGTCCACGACTGCCAGGTCCATCTGGCTGACCTTCTTGTACCCAAGCTCGGCCGCGGTCTTGACGTTCAGGGCGACGTCGCGCTGGTACCAGTTCTCCTGCCGGTATGAACCGTAGAACTTGCCGTACTGGCCGGTGAAGTCCTCATGGTGCAGGTGCAGCCAGTCGTAGCCCGTGAGCTTGCCCTGCAGGACCTCCTTGTCCCAGAGCACGTCGTACTTGATGCCGGCATAATCCAGAGCCAGCCGGACCGCGTCGTCCCAGGGTTCCTCAGTCGGCGGCGCATAGACCGCAATCTTGGTTGCCCGCTCCAGCTTTATCGATTCCATGTTGCTCTTCTCGATAGTCGAACGAATCTGCACGACCTCATCCGGCCCGACCGTCTGATACGCCACACCATTGAGCTGGCATTCTCGCTCCGCCTGCTGCTCAGGCGGGAGCAGAAAAGACCCGCCACGATAGTTGAGAAGCCACTCTGCCTTCTGGCCGCGCTGCAGCAGACGGTAGACGACTCCATAAGCCTTCAGATGGTCGGTCTGAGTCAGGTCCATCGGTATCAGCACCATTGTCTGCGCCGACAGAGCCGTGAACAAGGCCAACGCAACGAGCAAGAGCGACGCCTTTCGTCGCAACCCGGGCATTCTGAATTCTGGATTCTGCACTCTGGATTCTCTCTAGACCGTGATATGCGTCCCGGCCCTGCCGGCCAGCGCTTCGGCCAGATGGTCCGGATCGGTGACTATGACCTCTTTGCCACCGTGTTCGAGGAAATCGAGCGCCGCCTCGACCTTGGGGCCCATGCTGCCGGAGGGAAACTGCTTGGCGGCCAGATACTCTCGCATCTCAGCAACTGAGACGTGGCCCAACGGGCTTTGGTTTGCCTGCCCGTAGTTCACATAGACCTGCTCTACCGCGGTCGATATCACCAGCCGCTCGGCCCCGAGCTCCGCCGCCAGCAGACTCGAAGCGAGGTCCTTGTCTATCACGGCCGCCACACCCTTCAGCATCCCATTGTCTCGGACCACCGGTATCCCTCCTCCGCCGCACGCAATCACGACCGCGCCGGACTGAAGGAGCGACTCGACCTCCGGCTTCTCCACGACATCCACCGGACGCGGCGACGCCACCAACCTCCTGAAACCGCGGCCTGCGTCTTCGCGCAGGACCCAACCGAGCTCACGCTCAAGCCTTGCCGCCTCGCCTTTGGTGTAGAAAGGTCCGACCGGCTTCGACGGATGCTGGAACGCCGGATCAGCCGCGTTGACGACCACCTGCGTGACGACGGTCACGACCGGCTTCGCGATGCCGCGCTGCCGGAACTCGTTGTCCAGCGACTGCTGAATCATGTACCCGATTTCCGCCTGCGTCTGGGCGTTGCAGGCATCAAGCGGGACCTCGGGCAGGCGGTTGCGGGCAAGGTGCGACCGAATGAGGATGAACCCGACCTGAGGCCCGTTGCCGTGCGTGACGACGACGCCGTGACCGGCCTCGACGATGTCGGCAACATGCCGGCACGTAAGCGCGGTGGTCGCGAGCTGGTCGGTGAACGAGCTGCGGCTCTCCGACCGAATCAGGGAGTTGCCGCCGATAGCCAGCACAGTCATGGGATTCATCAGACCTATAGGTTATCACAACGGCCAGAGGAATCAAGACCACCAACGGGCTAAACCCGAATGACGAAGCACGAAGACCGAATGAAACTCGAATGCAGGCAAACGGTGAATTCAGGCATTCGGGCTTCAATCGTCATTCGGACTTCGAGCTTCGGGATTCTGCCTCGGCCGCCTGCTTGCTATCGCAGGGAGTCGGGCTAGAATTGAGCCGGAGGCGGGTCGGACGGTCGCCCCCAACCAACGCCGAACGCCAAACGCCGATGTCCGAAGTTCTGAAATCGGAGTTCGGAGTTTGCACTTCGGAGTTGCCACGGGGGAGGAAAGTCCGAGCACCGCGGGCGAGGCACTCGTTAAGAGCGAGGCTGCGGGTCGGAAACGGCCCGTGGACGGACAGTGTCACAGAAACCACACCGCCGCGTGCTTGCACGCGGCAAGGGTGAAAAAGTGCGGTAAGAGCGCACTATTCCGAATGGCGACATCCGGAATGGAAAAACCCTGCCCGGTGCAAGACCAACATGAGAACCGGACTGGCCCGGTCCATTCAAGTTCTCGGGTAGGTCGCTTGAGACGTGCGGGCAACCGCGCGCCCAGATAAATGACCGTCACCCGGCTTGCCGGGGACAGAACTCGGCTTACAGACCCGCCTCCAATCTGCTTTGTGTCCCATGCCGTGAGATGCCGGAGGCCGGTTCGCGTCCCGAGCCGGCCGCACGAGTCGCAGCGGGAGTCGCGGTCGGAGTCGCCCTCAGAGTCCCCCCGCAAGTCCTCACCCATTTCACCTCAGGAGTCGCCTCCGCAATCGCCTTCCACACGACGAGGCAAGTGACCTTCCGAATCGGACGGCGAGTCCCAGCCGGAATCGCACACAGACTCACCATCGCAATCGCCGCCAGAACCAACCCAAGAATTACCGTCCTTGTCGCTTTGCATGTCGCCGTCCGAATCACCCCGGGAACCGTTCCCGGAACGGTTCCCAAGGCGACTCGCAATGCCGTCGCTCTTGTGATGCTCACGACCACCAACTCCGCTTCTTGCAATCACTTAGCCGACCCGCACGCCTCCCCGACACCTAATTAGGGACAGTCACCCTATTTCTTGACATCAATCGATCTGTCGGTAGCATCTGCGCGTGCCGAGAATAGCGCGGATCGTGGTTCCCGGTGTTCTGCACCACGTTACGCAACGCGGGAACAACCGGCAGGACGTATTCCTCACGGATGGTGACCGTGAGTTCTATCTCGGGCTACTGCGCAAGCGTTCCGCACAATACGGATTGGAAGTGCTTGGATATTGCCTGATGACAAACCACGTCCATCTGCTCGTCAGGCCGCAGACGGCTGATGCCATAGCTCGGGCATTGGGGCGCACTCACTTCATCTACGCACAGCGATTCAATACGGAGCACTCCCGCAGCGGTCACTTGTGGCAGGCTCGTTTTTATTCCTGCCCTGCAGAGGAAACTACCCTCCTCGCCATCATGCGCTATATCGAGCAGAACCCGGTGCGTGCGCGTATCGTCACCCACGCCTGGGAGTACCCATGGTCAAGCGCTGCTTTGCACGTCGGCAGGCGGAAGGACTCGGGCATGATCGACGCAGCATCGTGGGCTAATCAGATTGCACCGGCCGAATGGCGCACGCTATTGCAGGAAGCTGAGGACGAGGGGCGCGTAACGGAGATCCGCCGCCGCACCATGATTGGCCGGCCGCTGGGCAGCCCTGAGTTTGTCAGCGAAGTCGAGGCGAAGTTAGACCGGCAGCTCGCCTATCGACGACCAGGCCGGCCGCGCAAGGCCGAGCCAGAGCAGCAGTAGCGCTCGTACCCAGGGCGCCCGGGGTGGGACCCAGAGCCGAAACTGGTTTGGCCCTATGGTAATCAATCGTCCCCGAAATCCCCGTCGGCAAATCCGCTCTGGCAAGCCCTGCGGATGAACCCGGGTCTACCGCGCGACTACTACCGGCACAGTACCAGCACCTGCGGCTGACAAATAGTACACTCCCGGCCGCAGGTTGCGCAGGTCGAGCGTGGTCTGCGGGCTGCCTGCCGGCACGACCGTTCGCGCGACCAGCCTCCCACAGACGTCATGGACTCGTAGCTCGCGAGCGCCTGCCCACGACGGGAGACCGATTTGCAGCCGACCACGGCAGGGACTTGGAAAGGCCCGCAGAGTAGCTGCCGGGCCGACGGCGCGGCGTTCGGTAGCACCGCTGGGAACAAGGCCGGCCAGTTGGTGCAGGTAGATTATGGCGCGGACTTCGTTCTGAACTTCCTGTGTCTCCGGAATCCAGACCGGCGGGTACGACACGGCGTACACTTTGTTCGCCGGGTTCATGACCGAGTCATTCACCTGGGTCCACACGCTCATTCCCGCCCCGCCATAGGCAACGGCTGTGGCGCTGTCAACTAACTGGATGGCGTGTCGGTTGTCCGGAATCCTCGGGTTGCTGTCAACCTGCGGCTGCATCCGCAGGTAGGCGCCCGGGACATGCTTCATGAACCGGGCTGCCTCACGCTCCTGCCAGAACGCCACGGAATCGACCGACTTCGGCACCGGGCCGCCTGAATCCGTGCTGGACTGATACCGGTCCGCCGGACCCTCGAAATCGAGCAGGAATCTTATCCGCGGCTCGGGATACCGCGCGATCATGCCCGACCCCATCGTAATGCCGTAGCCCGTGGTGTAAACCACCAGCCGGCTTGTGTCCACATAGTCTCGACTCGCCAGAAGCGACTCACAGGCGTGCATCCCGTCCTGCTGCACGTACCCGTCGTAGTTCTCCGTGTATGCCCCGCTCCGGCCTCTGCCGTCCGGGTCAAAGTGCATGAACGCGAAGCCGTCCGACGCGATGTCGTCGGGTGTCGTGGTCGAATCGAGCTGGCTGCCGTACCCTTTGCCGCCCGGCACAAAGATCACGCCGGGCACGCGATTCGAGGGCCCGGCATAGGCCGGCCGGTGGATGTGCACGTACAGGCTGCAGCCGGAGGAAGGGTTGACTACCCAAAGAGTCTCGACCACTTCCGGCGCGGTGTTCGGATACTGCCAAACGATGCTGTCCGCCGTGTTCAGTTCCACCACCCGCTCAAACTCAGAGACAAGCGTGTTGCCGGTATTCAGCCGCACCGCGGTACACGGCATCGTCAGACCGGCGGCGCTCCAGACGATCGCCCCCGAAGAGTCTACCTCGATGACCCGGTTATGGCCGGGGTCAACTATCAGCGTGTTGCCGTTCAAAAGGCGCTGAGCGCATGAGGGCATGGTGATGCCGGTGGCATAATGCCAGACTACCGTGCCGGTCGAGTCGACCTCTATTACCTGACTGCTGTCCGAGTTGCAGATAAGCGTGTTGCCGTTCGCCAACCGGCTGCCGTTGTGCGGTGCGACGAGATTCGAGCAGCTCCAGACAATCGAGAGGTCGGGCGTGACCTCGATGACCCGGTTGTCGTCACGGTCGGTAATAAGCGTGCGGCCGTTTGCCAAACGGTAGGCTTCGTTCGGGTAGTGCAGTCCTGATGAATCCAGCCACACACGGTCGCCGTCGAGGTTCACCTCGAGGACCTTGTTTCCGCCGCTCGAAGACATCAGCGTGTTGGAATCCGCCAGTCGGCGCGCGGTGTGAAGAAACGGCACGTCGCCCTTGATATACGCCCAGACCAGCCGGCCCAGGCTGTCCACTTCGAGCGCACGGGAATCATTGCCGGTGAGGACGGTGCCGTCGGCAATCAGCGTGTTGCCGTTAGGCAGACGCTGGACACCAAGCGGCGCAATCTGCACCGAGGCCGAAGCAAGCGACAGGCAGCCCGCCACGGCGACGAGAATAACGGACAACGGTAACCAACGGTGATTCAAGCACACCTCCTGTATTTTAACCATGGGGAGAATACGTCATAGGGTAGTGACCGAATGACTCGGCGTCACGCACTCGCGTCCCATGAAGGCTGCCGGGCCTGTCAGCGCGCTACCCCCCGCATTGCGTTCCGCCAGCCGCTGTGTGTGGTATCCGGAACCCCGCGCCAATGCTCCGTCGAATAGCCGGGGCCGTCTTTCCCGCCTACGTGGTTGAGACCTTCAACCGGACCCGGCCACTCCGCAATCGGTCCATAGAACGCACCGGTAACTCCCACGGGGATAGTACCTTCCTCAGTCCAGACATTGGTGCCGGGATTCCACCAGGCTACGCCGTTCCTGGGCGTCCAACAATCGGCGCCGCCCCAGCAGTAGAGTCGTTCGAGAATACCGGAGCCCCACGGCGCGAAGTTAGGCGAATTGCCGCCGACGCAAGCTGGCGGAGCGGCTTCGGTCGTCCATGTGTGAGAAATCGGATCGTAGACCTGAAAGGAGCCATTAGTATAGAAACCACCGATTTCGTAGATCTTGCCTTGGCTGGCGGCCATAGCGCCGAAGTAGCAGTTTCCGTGAAATGGAGCGGTGCGCACCGACCACGTGCCCTGCCTGATGCTGTACACGTACATGCTGTTACCGAAGTTGCAGATGCAGAAGATGGAGTCGCCGAGGGTCGCGCCCATGTTGCCATAGGAGCTGACGGGTAGGGACGCCATCTCGGTCCAGGCGTTGTCTGCCTTGGTCCAGTGGTAAACGCTGCGACCGTAGGTGCCGTTATAGAAGCCGAGTGTGTACACGCCGGATGAGTCGGTACCGCCGCCATCATCCTGCCAGTACACTGCGCTCTGGTTGCTGGAGGGCACCGGCAGGTCAGCTATCTTGGTCCAGGTGTTGGTTCGCGAATTGTACCGATAGCACGATTGCAGGTAGCTACTGTCTTGTCCGCCGATTCCGCCGATAGCGTACAGAAAGCTGCTGTCGGCCTGCCGCTCCCACGCGCCCGCCATCCCACGGAAGACGCCCTTGGCACCCGGATAGCTGGCCCTAGTGCTCCAGTTTGTCGCTTCCTGCTGGTAGGACTCGCTGGGCGGCAGGACACCGTTGCGCGGGGGCGCGCACGCCGGGTCGAGGGCCGCCTGCGAAGCAAGCGCGGTATTTGATGGCGCGGCGTATCTGACTGGACAAACGCCGCCGTTCTGCAGCGCGACGAGGCTGCCTGCAAGCAGCAGGCAAAGTATCGCGGCTTGACCAGCTTTAGACATGTCTACCTCCAGTTGACTGTCGCTAACCCGTTACCTAAGTCTGAGAATCCACACAATATTAACCCCACGTCTGTGGTTGTCAAGTAGGGGGAAAAGCGGAGGTTAACCAGACTCACCCTATTTCGGGAAGCTTTGCGACATCAAACGAGCCTACAGCTAACAGCCTTCAGCTAGCAGCTTCCGGCAGGCCGGCAAGACCATTGTAGATTTCAGATTGTCGATTGTAGATTGGCGGGTGGCCGCGGCTTCGCCGCAAGCCGTGCAGTTCCTGGTCCATAGTCCTACGCCCGTCCGATTCGTTTCCGTCTTGCATCGCCGGCCCGCGATGATACTCTTATCCCAACAATCTGGAAGAGCGGTGGAAGACCGGGTGCGTGTCCACGCACGAACGGTTGCGCAAGCTTGGGACACGATCCCAAATCTCGGAGATTTGGGTCATGTCCCGCGCACAGGGAAAGCCGTGTGAATCGGCTGCGGTCCCACCCACTGTGAGCGGTTCCTCGCTCTGTCACACTGACGACTCGGATAGTCAGAATGCAGGGCCAGTAGGTTCTGACTTCTGGTTTCTGAATTCTGAATTGTCCGGTTCGGTGTACTGCCACTGGCCTTGGCCGGGAAGGCGACAGAGTCATGCCGCAAGCCAGGAGACCTGTCCGCCGCCTCCAATAGGTTCAACTTGTGAGGAAAGGAGAATCGTGATGCAGACGAAGTCAAAGGGCAAAGGTCAAAGGGGAAGTGTCAAAGGACCCGGAGCGACCCGGCTTGCCCTGCTGGTTGCGCTCGCCGGGGTGGCCGCAGCGGGAACGCTGCGAGGTGTGGTGCTGGATGCCGAAACCCGGCAGCCGGTAGGCTATGCAGCAGTCAATGTCCCAGACTTGGAACTCAGCACGACGGCCGACTCAACCGGCTCATTTGCGCTTGAGCTTGGGTCCGCTCCCAGTCGCATAACCGTCGTGATCTCTCGCGTCGGGTATGAAGAGCGTCGCTGGGACGATGTCAGCGTCCAACGAGCCGCGGCTTTCTACCTGCGACCCAGCGCGGTCCGAATGAAGGGAATCTCCGTAACCGCATTTCGCACTCCGACTGATATCAATCGCTCCGGCCCGGTCTCGGTAATCGAGCCCGGCGACTCAGCCGTCAGCGGCGGCACCAACGTAGCAGACCTGCTGCAGGATATGCCATCAGTCATGCTGAAGGACTATGGCAACCTGACGACCATCGGTCTGCGCGGCGCCAACGCGGAACAAACCCTCATACTCTTCGATGGAGTCAGGCTAAATTCCGCCCAGGACAACCTATTCGACCTGACTTTGCTGCCCTTGTCGCAGGCCCAGCGGTTAGAAGTCGTCAGGGGCAATAACTCAGCCCTGTATGGCGCCAACTCCATCGGCGGGCTGGTCAACGTACTCACGCCTGACCCGGAATCGCTCGGCGCGAAGGCGGTCGCTGGCCTCGGCTCGTTCGGTCGGCGCTATCTAGAGGCTACGCACACCAACTGGTCGGCCCCGCTTGGTTACGTCGTTACCGGCAGCCTGAGCCGAACCGGTGACAAGTTCACGTACCGGGACACGATGGACTCGCTGCATGAGCGCATCAACTCCGGCATTAACTCCGAGGACGTGATGGCCAAGGGCGTCTACGCGCAAGGCCCGCACCGTGTGTCATTGCTAGGCGAATACGGCATCACCCGGCGCGGCGAGCCAGGTCCGACTTCCTGGCCGGCGGACAGCGCCCGCATGGAGGAGTACCGCGGTATCGCGCACCTTGCCTACGACCTGCAGGAGACCGACAACTCCAGGCTCGAATCGCGACTCTACTATCACCAGTCTTGGCTGCACTATTGGGACCCGGATACGCTGGCGTGGGCCAATGACACGCACGTTACGACTATGGCCGGGCTCAACGCGCAGCAGACGACGCATCTTGCCGAATGGGCCACAGCGATTGTCGGACTTGAGGGCGCGCGCGAGCAGTTCCGAAGTTCGGCCATCGGCACCCCCCAGCGTCTGACCGGCTCAGGCTGGGCCGAGGCGCGTTTGAATTGGCTGGGCTTCGACATTGTGCCGATGGCGCGATACGACTGGCTGGATGATTCGAGGCAGGAGCCGGACTCCATGCTCACCCGCTCCAGAACCCGTGTCATCAATCCCAAACTCTCACTGAGCTACTCAGCTTCTTCCTGGCTCAACCTCTACGCCTCGGTCGGACGGTCCTTTCGCGCCCCGACCTTCAATGAACTCTACTGGCCTGCGGACCCATGGACCAAAGGCAACCCAAACCTGAAACCGGAATGGGCGACCAGCGTGGACCTTGGCGTGTCGGCCCGGTACGAGTCACTACTTTCCGGGCGGCTCGGGCTCTGGCACTCATCCCTGACCGACCTCATCGAGTGGCAGCCGGACTCGGCCTATGTCTACAGGCCGGTGAATCTCGACACCGCAACCATCACCGGAGCTGAAGTCGAGTTCTGCCTTGGTGCCAGGCACGCCGGCCTTGACGGCAACGCCACTTACATGCTCGCCCGCTCACACGGCATGGACCTCATCTACCGACCTCGACTCAGCTTCGGCGTGTCGCCATGGGCCGGCTGGGGCATAGCAGAGATGACCTGCGACGTCCGCTACACTGGTTCGAGGTACACGACACCGGACACGTTGCCGCCGAGCGGAGCGAACTCGCTGCCCAGCTACCTATTGGTCGATGTCGGCCTGGCAGTTAGTCCGACATTCGGCCACATAGGGACCGCGCTGCGCGGCGGAGTCCGCAATCTGTTTGACCGGCAGTACGAAGTGATGAGAGACTATCCGGTTCCGGGTCGCAACTGGTACGCTGAAATCGAGCTGAAACTCTAGTGCGCCGACGCTTTGGACTGCGGGAGAGGAAGCTCCCGCTTTTCCTGAGCTGAATCAGGTACGGTCACCGGCCCTGGCGGCCTGGCCAGGTCGGCGAGGTAGGACGCTTTGAGCGCGTTGAACTCGGGCATGTTCTTCGATGCCACCGGCTCGGCCCGCGGCGGTATCACTTTCAATGGATTCACCGGCTTGCCGCCCTGCCTCACCTCGAAGTGCAAGTGCGGCCCGGTTGCCAGGCCGGTCATCCCGACGTAGCCGATTGTCTGTCCCTGCCGCACGCTACGTCCTGCACTTATGCCCGCTCCGTAGCGAGACAGATGTCCGTAGCAGGACACGAGCCCGCCCGAGTGGCGGATTTCCACGAAGTTGCCGTACCCGTCGTTGGGCTGGGCCATGGCAACCGTCCCGTCGGCGATTGCGCTCACCGGCGTACCGGTCGGCGCTCCGTAGTCAACGCCCGTGTGCTCCCGCCATGTCCGGAGGATTGGATGATATCTCATGCCGAAATAGGACGTCACCTTGGCAAACTGCAGAGGCGACCGCAGCACGGTCTTGCGCAGCGACTGTCCCTTGTCGTTGTAGTAGTCCCAGTGCCCGGACGGACCTGCGTAGTAGAAGCCGTAGAAGTTGCCGGCCTTGCCCTGGAAGTGCGCAGCGTAGACGCGACCGTCCTTGTAGAACTCGGAGTCGACGTAGCACTTGTCGACCAGCAGCTCAAAGGAATCACCCTCGTTGACCTCGGTCAGGAAGTCCACCTCGTAGCCCAGAATCTCGGCGAAATTCACAATCAGCGCGGGCGTCTCGCCGAGGTCGGTCATCGAGTTCCAGAGTGACCCCTTGATGGTGCCGCGAACTACCACGCAGGTGGTGTCGACCGGCTTTGTCTCCTTGCTCGCAGTCGAGCCGTTTGAGTCAAAGTGCACCGAGTAGAATGTCACCGGGTCCTTGCTGTAGGTAACTGCTGAGAGGTTCAAACCCCGGTACGTGAACTTCACCCTGTCTCCGGCCTTCATGCTCCTGAAGTTGAAGTCAGTCTTCGACAGGGCCGTGCAGACATCTTTGACCTGGTCGGCAGAGAGACACCAACGGGCAAGTACCCCGGCCAACACCTCGCCCTTGCTCAAGCTGTCCTTGGCAGCGTAGGTCGAGTCGGAACTGGGAACGTCCGGCCCGCACACCGGACGCTTCACACTGCGCCGCCGGGCGAACAGGAACATCCCCGCCAACAGCGCCAGCAGGACAAGAACCAACCCGACCCACAAGAACGAGCGGGGTTGTCGCACCGGCTTGGAAGGCCCAGTCGGCTCGATGTTCTGTTCCATGGCGACTATCCGGCAACTCCAAATCCGGCCACTGCCGGGCAGGCAGTAAGAGATGGCATGCCGGTTCGGACGCTCAACGGCATCATTGAGTTGTAACTTCTGTGTGCACCAGTCGGGTAAGACTAGCGGCTCAGAAGTCTAAGGCAACACCTGCCGTCCGAAATCCGACACAGGAGATCACCATAGAGGCACGAAGACACCTAGAGGGTGATGATGGTAATCGACACTCTCCGTGGGCGCTCCGCATGCCTGTCCGCGCTTCGGACACTTCTGACTTCTGAAATCTAGCTTCCGGCTTCTGACTTCGTCCAAGAGCCTACCGCGGCAGGTCTTCCTGAATTGTCACGCCCGCCTTCACGGCTGCCACGACGTCCGACGCCCGGCCGAAAGTCGTCACGTCGCCGGACACACTCGATCGCGAGGCGTCGCATTCCGGGCAAGGATGGAATGTGACCGAGAAGTCCCCGCGTAGGGCCCAGCTTTCGACTATTGACTTCTCCCCTTTCGCTTCCCGGACCTGCAGATAGAGCATCTCGGGCAACTCGACTTTGGCGAACGACGCCACGGTCCCGCACTGCTCGCACGGTCTCTGGACTCTGGTTCCGACCTCGAACCTGGCCTTCTCCAGCACTTCGTCGGGCAGGTCATTGTACTCGTATGTGCGTATCAACTGCCGACCTCCGCCCGGGCCGGAACCCTCTGCCATCATCAGCCATATCTTGTCGAGCACGGGATTGTCGTCGTGGACGGAGAGCACATACCGAGCCCTCTCCTCACCGGTCAATAGTTCCCGCGCCCGGCGCTCATCGAGCTCGGCGCTCTTGATCGTCTCCTGCCTTAGCTTCACCCTGCGCCGGCCCTCGGCAATGAACCCGGCCAGCTCTTCATCCTCGTACCTGAGCTTCGGGTCCATGTAGCGGATGAGCATCTTGATACGGTAGATGGCCGTACGGTCGAAGAAGAAGATGGCAGGCCAGGCCACGACGTACGCAAACCCGCGGAGAATCCCGACCAGGATGTCGAGCGAGAACTCTGAATCCGAGCGGTACTCACCATCCAGATAGTACAGACTGAGGTGATACAGAACGGCTATGGTGATTCCGGTCAGGAACCAGAGGGCGAAGATAGGCACCGCAACCGATACGAGTTCCCGGGCCACATCTGTATCAAGCATCGCTCCCCCTTTCGGCCCTGGTCGGTCCACTGGTCGCCGCGACGACCAGCCGCTGAGGGCGGTCTGGCAAGCCACCCGCGACAACGCCTGCAGGTATCATCGTACCTCTTCACAGGATAGACATCCGCCATGCACAAGTCAAATCGGATACACACGGCGGTCGCTGGCCTTGACCGGACAGGGCACGCCTCATATACTCCCGCAACGATGTCACGCCCGGAGAAGCGGCTCACCGGCCTGGGACGCAATTCCAAGCCTCAGAATGGCTTGGGTCGTGTCACGCGCCAGGACAGCCGCACCTGGCTGTTCTTCGCACTCGCGCTCACGTTCTTCATGCGTCTCTGGTTCATCCTCGGTATGCGCGGCAACCCCTTTTCGACTGTCGGGCCGCAGATGCTCGATTCCTATTACTATCACCGCTGGGCAATCGAGATAATATCGGGCAACTTCTGGGGCTCGGACGTCTTCTTCCTGCGGCCGCTCTACCCCTACCTGCTCGCGCTCATCTATGCCGTTTTCGGCCGGCACGTCTTCGCCGTTCAATTCATCCAGACTGTGCTTGCCACCATCTCCTGCCTCCTTCTCTACGAAACGACCCGGCACGTCTTCGGCAGGAGACCCGCCATCTTCGCGTCCTTCGGCTTCGCCCTGAACGGAATCCTGGTATTCTACACCGGCACGCTGCTCTACGTCGAAATCACAGTCCTGCTGAGCCTGCTCTTTCTGTGGCTGCTGCTCATCGCGGGCAAACGCATCTGGCTCTGGATTGCGGCGGGCGTCTGCTTCGGCCTGCTCGTCGTGTGCAGGCCGGAGCTGCTCCCGATTCTGCCATTCACGCTTCTGTGGCTATGGCGCAGACAGACCGCTGACCGCCAACCGGTGACCGCCAACCGCGCCCTCCTCAATCCAACCCACTCCCCAGAAGAGCAAGGAAGAACATGGACACGCGGACCAGCCGCGCTGACGGTTGCGGCGCTTGTGGTGATCGCGGTCGTGCCGATACGGAACTACGTCGTCGCCCGTGACCCGGTCCTGTTCACGGCCCACTCCGGCATCAACTTCTACTACGGGAACAACGCCTCGGCAGACGGAACGTGGCAGCCGACCGCCGAACTCGAACGCGGCCCCGGATTCTCACACGAACGGCTGAAGCGCGTCAGCCGGACCATCAACGGCCGTGAGCTTAGCTGGTCCGCGGCATCAGCCTACTGGACCAAGCAGGGCCTCAGTTTCATCACTCACCAGCCGCTCACGTACTTCCGCCTGCTCGGCCGCAAACTCCTCCTCTTCCTGAGCAACTACGAGGTGCCGAATGACTACTACCCGGAGACCGCCCGTGCCGCATCTTTGCCGCTGAGGTTGGCCTTTGTAAATCTTGGGCTTGTGCTTGGGCTTGGGCTCCTGGGCATGATCTGGGCATGGCCGAAACGCCGACAGGCGCTGCCTGCGTATCTGTTCGTCGCCGCGTATCTCCTCTCTTCCTTTCTCTTCTACGTGCTCTCGCGCCTCCGCGCGCCGGTGATTCCATTTCTTCTGATGTTTGCTGGCTTCGGCCTGAACGAACTGGTCGGAGCATACCGACAACGCCGCCTCGTTCGAGCCGCAACCGGCCTCGCGATTGCCGTCGCGGCCTACCTTGGTTCCGGCCTGATTCCGGTCCAGCGACAGACCTACTCGGCCCAGGCATGGACCCAGGTGGGCAACACGTTCCTCAGTGAACGCAAGATCGGGCCTGCCATCGACGCGCTCACCCGCGCACTCACGGTCCAGCCGAATTCGTATGCGGCCCGCTACAGCCTGGTCATGGCCCTGGCCGGCGCGGGCAAAACGGACCAGGCAGAAGCCGAGTTCTCAGAACTGGCCAAGGCTGCTGCCTCGTCTTCAGAGGGACAAGCCCTTGCCCGCCTCGCTGCGGCCCGCATCGCCATCGCCCGCCGCGATTTCGCACAGGCAGCCGCACTCTATCGACAAGACCTTGCCCAGTACCCGGACGATGCCGAGACCTGCTACATGCTCGGCCTGGTTTACATCAGCATGGACAGCCTTGCACAGGCCCGCGAGCAACTGTCCCGAGCCGTTGCTATCGACCCGGGCCAGGATGCCGCCCGCGATGCACTGAAGGCGGTCGAATCGCGGCTCCAGCATTGAAGCAAGAACCCCGTGCGGAGATCTCACCACCAAGACACCAAGGCACAAAGAGACATTACCACGGATTGACACTGATCAGCAGGGATGGATGCAGCGTGAATTCCAACTGTCCGCGAACCGCATCTGTGAGTATCCGTGTTCATCCGTGTTTCACCAAGTCGTCCTGCTTTCTTCGCCCCGCTTGACCCCGAGGCCCATACTCAATAGAACTTACCGTGCCCACGGTTAAGCCCACTCACCGCTGGCGGCTTCCCGCGCCGCCGGGAGACGACGCATCCACTCTTAGCCTTGAACTCCATCTCCCCGAATTGGCCGTGGACCTCCTCCTGCGCCGAGGATACTCGACTGCGGAAGATATCCGTGCCTTCCTCGACCCATCCCCTGCCCGACTTCGCAAACCCGACCTGCTACCCGACATCGTCCCCGCGACCGAGCGCATAATTGCCGCAATCAACCGACGTGAACGCATCCTCATCTACGGAGACTACGACGTTGATGGCGTGACCGGCACTGTCCTTCTGGTTTCTGTTCTCAACCAGCTCGGAGCCGATGTCCTATACTACCTGCCGCACCGTGAGGCCGAAGGCTACGGTTTCTCGGCTCAAGGCCTCCAGTTCGCGGTCGAGCAGGACGCAAGGCTGATTGTCACCAACGACTGCGGCTCAAATGACCACGACACTCTGGCTGCGGCGAAGGACGCAGGAATCGACGTCATCGTCACGGACCACCATGAACTGGCAGTGGCCAAGGACAAAGGACAAAGGACAAAGGACAAAAGCGGACTCCCCCCGGCGCTGGCGGTAGTCAACCCGAAGCGGGTGGATTCGAAATACCCGTTCCGCGAGCTGGCCGGCGTGGGGGTGGCATTCAAGCTCGCCTGGAGTGTACTCTCTGCCCTGAACCGCACCAAGGAAGAACTCCTCGCCCTGCTCGACCTCGTTGGGCTCGGCACCATCGCCGATATCGTCCCGCTCACGGATGAAAACAGAGTCCTCGCACGCATCGGCCTCAACGCCATCCGGCGCAGCTCTCGTCCGGGCATGCAGGCGCTACTCAGAGTCGCCGGCATCACGGACAAGGCCCTCACTTGCTACAACATCGGGTTCATGCTCGCCCCACGTCTCAACGCCGCAGGCAGGGTCGGCCACGCCGAGATAGCCGCACGGCTGCTCCTGACGCAGGACGAATCCGAAGCCGCCACCCTCGCGGCTGAACTCGACAGTCTGAATCGGTCACGCCAGTCGCTCGAAGAGAGAATCCTCACCCAGGCAGCCGCACTGGTCGAAGCCGGGCGGCTTGCTGACCGCCGGGCGATTGTCGTCGCCGCCGAGGGTTGGCACGAGGGGGTCATCGGCATCGTCGCGGCCAAACTGGTTGACCGCTTTTCCCGTCCCTGCATCGTGGTCGCGTTGAAGGACGACAGGGGCAAGGGATCGGGACGCTCGGTCACCGGCTTCAATCTCCACGCCGCGCTTACCGCCTGCTCCGGGTACCTGCTTACCTTCGGAGGGCACAAATACGCGGCGGGCCTGAGCCTCACGCGCGAGAACCTCTCTGGCTTCAGTTCGGCTCTCGCCGATTACGCGGACGGGTTTCCCGAGGAAATTTTCGAGCCGACCCTGCACATCGACGCGGTTGCGGCGATTGAACAGGTTGACGACGCGTTCGTCACCGCGCTAGAGAAATTCGAGCCCTTCGGCCCGGACAATGCCACTCCGCTCTTCGCCTCGCTCGGCATCGAAGTTGTGGGCTTTCCGCAGGTAGTCGGCAAGAGCCGGAATCACCTGAAGCTCAAGGTTCGCGCCGGCGAGCGCACGATCGACGCCATGGCCTGGGGCCGAAGCGCGGAAATCGTCAACCTCGGGGAACAGACTGAGGCTAAGGTCAAATCCGGCGCCTCTACCTTGACCTCGACCTCAACCTCTGCGAAGCTCGACATCTGCTACTCGGTCGGCCGCAACACCTGGAACGGCCGCACGTCAACCCAGCTCACACTCCGCGACCTTAGAACGGCCCAGGCTGCTGGGCCAGACTCAGGGACCGGGGATCAGGAATCGGGGGACAAGGATTGAACAAAGCGAAGCCGAATACGCGTGCAATGAGGTCGCAGACTCCAACCGCCGTGAATCCGCGACGATCTGCCAGACTGGTGATGCTTCTCTCCTGGTCCGCAAGTCCGCAGCTTGCTCTTTGCATCCTGCATCTTCTTGGCCTGTCTGCCTCATGACCCATCAGCGTAGTCTGCAACTGGTCATCACCGCGTCCTTGGTCCTACCTTCTGAGTTCTGCCTTCTGCCCTCTGACTTCGGCCGCCCATGATTCCTTCCTGGCATCTCTCGTCTGCGAACGAAGTCGAGTACTTCGAATATTCGCCCAAGTCTCGGCTCGTGCTCGCCTTCTTCACGCGCCGCGGCGGCGTGTCTAGTGGCGTATACGAATCGCTCAACACCTCGTTCCAGGTCGGTGATGATGCCGGCAACGTGGAGAGGAATTTCGCACGCGTCCGCCTAGCTCTCCGGCTGCCCGCGATACTCACGGTGAGACAGACGCACTCGGACATCGTCCTGCCCATCACCGATGAACCGACTCCGTCAGAGGCACTCGAAGGTGACGCCTGCATCACAAGCCGCGCAGGGCTTGGCCTCGGACTAAAGGTCGCAGACTGTCTGCCGGTGTACATGTACGCGGCCGACTCAAGCTGCATCGGCATCGCCCACTGCGGCTGGCGCGGTACCGTTGCCCGACTTGCGGAGAAGACCGCGCAACGGATGTCGCGTGAATACTCGGTGCCCCTGCACAATCTGAGATTCGCGCTCGGTCCCTGTATCTGCCCCGACCACTACGAAGTCGGCCAAGACGTGCGGCAAGAATTCGCCAAGACATTCCCCGACCCGGACCGATTCCTGTCGCCGGTCATAGAGACTGACTCTGCTCGCCACTCGCCATCCGAATCGAGACGGGGACTTTCCAGTAGCGAAACAGGGACAGTCTCGCGACACGTTCCTCGCGTCGCCCCGTGCGCCTGTCCCCGTCTTCGCGACTCCCAGGCACTGTCCCCACTGCCGCCAGTCAAGCTCCGTCTCGATCTCCGGGACGCCAACCGCTGGCTGCTGACCGAGATTGGTCTGACCGAGTCCGAGTCGCTGTCGCTCTGCACGCTTGAGGACGAGAAGCTCTTCTACTCTGCCCGCCGCGACAAGGTCACCGGCCGCAACCTCGCCGTCATCGCCCTCCACTGAGCCGGAAGGCTCGATCCGTTGATGAACACGGACGTGCAGATGTGTAAGGACGTCATTCGCGCTCGCATGGCCATCGGTACTTGGCGACTGTTTCTATGCTGGGTCGGAAACTCGGGAAAAGGGACGCGGCACGGGAGTTCGTGCCGCGTCAAAGTCGCAGTGCTGGCGCTAGTTCGCTACCAGCGGTAGTGGGCGAAGGCGCGGTTGGACTCGGCCATCTTGTGCGCGTCTTCCTTCTTCTTGACCGCCGCGCCTTGGTTGCGGCTGGCGTCGAGGAACTCGCTGGCGAGCCTCTGGATCATCGTGTGCTCGTTGCGAGCGCGGGCCGCCATGATGGTCCATTTGATGGCGAGGGCGTCGCGCCGCTTAGGTCTGACCTCCATCGGTATCTGGTAGGTAGCGCCGCCGACCCTGCGCGGCCTCACTTCGAGCACCGGCTTTACGGCGTTCATGGCCTTCTGGAATATGGCGTAGCCGTCCTCCTTGGCCTGTTCCTGAGCCAAGTCAAGCGCTCCGTAGAAGATGCGCTGAGCCGTGGTCTTCTTGCCCTGCCACATGAGGTTGTTGATGAACTTCGTTACAAAGGTCGATCCGTGACGCGGATCAGGTACCATCGTCCGCTCTTCGGCAGTACGTCGTCGTGACATGATTCTGCCTTATGACGCCGCGCCCGGCTTGGGCCGCTTGACGCCGTATTGAGAGCGCGCCTGCTTCCGGCCTTCAACGCCGGTCGTGTCCAAGACCCCGCGAACGACGTGATAGCGGACGCCGGGCAGGTCCTTGACACGGCCGCCCCGCACGAGCACGATGGAGTGTTCCTGCAGGTTATGACCTTCACCCGGAATGTAGCAGGTAACCTCGTACCCGCCTGCAAGCCGTACCTTACACACCTTGCGCAAGGCCGAGTTGGGTTTCTTGGGTGTTGTTGTGTAGACCCGCGTGCAGACGCCGCGTTTCTGGGGGTTGCCCATCAGGGCCGGCGTCTTGGACCGGCTGTGTATTGCCGTCCGCGGCTTGCGGACGAGCTGGTTTACTGTCGGCATGCTATAAAGCCTCCTCTACCTTCTCCTGCGACTCCTCGGCGACCAGTTTGATGCGGGCATACTCGCGGTATCCGGTGCCCGCCGGAACCAGCCGACCGACAATTACGTTCTCTTTCAATCCTTTGAGCTTGTCTTCCTTGCCGGAAATGGCGGCCTCGGACAGCACCCGCGTCGTCTCTTGGAAGGATGCGGCGGACAGGTAACTCTCGGTCAGGAGCGCGGCCCGGGTGATGCCCAGCAGTATCGGCTGGTAGCTCGCCGGCCGCATGTTCTCGGTGATGAGCTTCTGATTCTCGTCCAGCACGCGGCGGCGCTCGGCGATCTCGCCTTCGATGAAGTTCGAGTCGCCAGCATCCTCGACTTTTACCTTGCGCAGCATCTGCCGGACGATGACCGAGATGTGTTTGTCGTTGATCTTGACCTTTTGCAGACGGTACACGGCCTGGATCTGGTTGGTGAGGAACTCCTGCACCGCCATCCAGCCCCGCACCCTGAGCACTTCGTGCGGATCGACCGCTCCTTCGCAGAGCTTGTCGCCGGCGCCGACCGGGTCACCGCTCTGAACGAGCAGGTACTTGCCGTACGGGATTTCGTACTCTTTCTCGGTGCCGCCTTCGGACATGACTTTGACCTCGCGGATACCCTCGCGCGGCTCGCCGACGTTCACGGTGCCGTCGATTTCCGATATCGTCGCTGGTTCCTTGACGCGTTTGGCCTCGAACAGCTCGGCGACCTTGGGTAGACCACCGGTGATGTCGCGGGTCCGGCCCATTTCGCGCATCAACCTGGCCAGGGTGTCGCCGGGCAGCACTTCAGACTTGTTGTCGACCACGAGGTAAGCCCCGGCCGGCAGCGCGTGCGATTCTAGCACTTTGCCCTTGGGCCCGACAACGGCGACGCGCGGGTGGAGCCGGTGGCCTCTGTCCTCGGTGATAATTCGCTGCATGCGCTCGGTCCGCTCGTCGATATCCTCGCGCAGGGTCACGCCTACCTCGACGTCGTGATACATTATCTGACCCTTGGACCGGGCCAAAATCGGGATCGAGTAAGGCTCCCACTCGAACAGGGTATCGCCCTCTTTGACTTCCTGGCCGTCGTGAACGCGGACGGTGGCTCCGGCCGGGACGCTGAACGGAACCATGCGGTCCTTGGCCACGAGCACGAGCCTGCCCTGGTCCGGTGCGACAGTCTCGCCATCGGTTCGCTTCACCGTGACCAAGCCCTCGTACTTGACCTTGCTCGGGAACTTCGCGGTCGCCTTGGTCTGTTCGGCCACACGGGATGCAACGCCACCGACGTGGAAAGTCTTGAGCGTCAGCTGGGTACCGGGCTCACCGATGGACTGGGCAGCGACCACGCCAACCGCTTCTCCGATTTCGACGACCGAGCCGGTCGCCATGTTCCGGCCGTAGCACTTGACGCACAGACCGGAACGTGCTTCGCAGGTGAGCACCGAACGCACCCGCACCGACTCGATACCGTAGTCTTCGATTTCCTCAGCTGCCTTGTCGCTGATCTCACCACCGGCGGCAACGATAACCTCACCCGACACCGGATTCACGACGTCGTCGAGCGAGAATCGTCCGGCGATACGTTCGGACAGAGGTTCGACGATGTCCGCACCTTCGCGCAGCGCCGTCACTTCCTGCCCCAGAATCGTACCGCAGTCGTCGGTAGTGATAACCACGTCCTGTGCGACGTCAACCAGCCGGCGGGTGAGGTACCCGGCCTCGGCGGTCTTTAGGGCGGTGTCGGTGAGCCCCTTGCGCGCGCCGTGAGTCGAGATGAAGTATTCCCAGACCGACAAGCCCTCACGGAATGAGCTCTTGATCGGTGTCTCGATAACTTCCTCGCCGACCGACCGTCGCTGCGGCTTGGCCATGAGTCCGCGCATGCCGCCGATCTGGGCGGCCTGGGTGCGCGAGCCGCGCGCGCCCGAGTCGATGAGCATGAACACCGGGTTGAAACCGCCCTGGTCCTCGCTCAGTCGTTTCATCAGAGCCTCTTCGACCTCGGCGGTTGCAAGGGTCCAGGTGTTGACGACGAGGTTGTACTTCTCCGCGTCGGTCATCAGTCCGCGGTCATAGGCCCGGTGTACCTTCTTCAGGTCACGCTCGCTGCGTTCCAGAATCTCGTACTTCTCCCTTGGCACCACGACGTCGTCCACGCCGATTGAAAGTCCGGACCGCGTCGCCTGCTCGAACCCGATGTCCTTGACCGCGTCAAGCAACTGCGCGGTCGCCTCAAGACCCATGTTCCGGCTGCAGTAATCCACAAGTGCAACCAGCTTGTCCTTGGGAAAGTCCTCGTTCACGAAGCGGAGCTGGTCGGGCAGCACCTCGTTGAATAGCACCCGCCCCACTGTCGTGTCGTATATCTTGCCGTTGTATCGGAATCTCACCGGGTCGTGTACGACAAGCTCACCAAGGTCGTAGGCCGAGTGGACGGTCGCGAACTCGTCGAAGGAACCGACGGGCTCGGTGCGGTCACGTCGTTTCTTAGTAATGTAGTAGACGCCGATGACGATGTCCTGCGACGGCGTCATCAGCGGCCGGCCGTGGGCGGGCGACAGAATATTGTGCGATGACAGCAGCAGTACCGACGCCTCGATAATCGCCTCAGGAGTCAACGGCACGTGGACCGACATCGTATCGCCATCAAAGTCGGCGTTGAACGGCGGGCAGACGAGCGGATGGATGCCGATCGCACGGTGCTCAGCCAGAATCGGGAAGAATGACTCAACCGACACCCGGTGCAGGGTCGGAGCACGATTGAGCATCACCGGGTGGTCTTTGGTGACTTCCTCGAGCACCTCCCAGACCTCGGGCGCTTCGCGTCGGTACATACTCTTTGCCCCGCGCTCACTTTCGGCTAGACGGCGTTCTTCCAGCCGCCGCAGGATCATCGGCTTGAACAATTCGAGCGCCATCTCCTTGGGCAGACTGCACTGGTGGAGTTTTAGAGCCGGGTCAACGACGATGACCGAACGGCCCGAGTAATCCACGCGTTTGCCGAGCAGGTTGCGTCGGAACCTCCCCTGCTTACCGCGCAATGCTTCGCAGAGAGACTTGAGCGGCCGGTTGCCGCGTCCCCGAACCGGGCGCGGTCTGGTCTCGTTGGAGAAGAGGGTGTCAACCGCATCCTGCAACATCCGCTTCTCGTTCTTGAGAATGATGTCCGGGGTCCGGATTGACAGCAAGTGCTTGAGCCGATTGTTGCGGACTATCACCCGCTTGTAAAGGTCGTTCAGGTCCGACGTGGCGTAGCGGCCGCCTTCAAGCGGCACTAGCGGCCTCAGGTCAGGCGGAATCACCGGCAGCACGTCGAGAATCATCCACTCCGGGCGCGCGCCCGAAGCACGGAACGCCTCGACGACGCGCAGCCGCCTGAGCAGGTTGAACCGGCGCGAAGTCTCGTGCTTGATCCTTGCGCGCAGTTCCGCAGCCAGATCGTCGAGCTCGATCCGCGACAAGAGGGTCTTCAGCGCCGGCGCGCCCGAAGCCGCCTCCAGACCATCGGACTTGGGGCTGATCTTCTTCAGCTCATCCTCGGTGATCAGGTCCATCTTCTTGTAGGCAGAGTTACCCGGTTCGATGACGACATAGGCTTCGTAGTTTAGTATCGTCTCGACCTGGTTGATGGAGAGCGCGAGCATCAAACCAATCTTCGAAGGTGGCACCTGGTAGAAGAGCGTATGGGCCACCGGCACTACCAACTCGACGTGCCCCATCCGCTGCCGGCGCACCGCCGAGGTCGTGACCTCGACCCCGCACCGGTCGCAGACTATGCCCTTGTACCGGATCTTCTTGTACTTGCCGCAGTTGCACTCGTAGTCCTTGACCGGCCCGAATATCCGCTCACAAAAGAGCCCGTCGCGCTCCGGCTTCTGGGTCCGGTAGTTGATGGTCTCGGGCTTGATGACCTCGCCGCTCGACCAACTCCGGATTGTCTCGGACGAGGCGATTCTCAGTCTGAGCGAGTCGAAGTCGAAGAAATCCCGGTCGGTCATCATGCGGTCTCCTTTCCCCGTTCGGGGATGAGCTCCAGCCCGAGCCCCTGCAACTCCTTGACGAGCACCGCAAACGAGGCCGGAGTCCGAGGCCGCGGCGGGTTCTTGCCGCGAATCAGGGACTCGTAGAGCGCGCTCCGTCCATCGACGTCGTCGGACTTGATGGTAAGCATCTCCTGCAGAGCGTGAGCCGCACCGTACGCCTCCAGCGCCCAGACCTCCATCTCGCCGAACCGCTGGCCACCGAACTGGGCCTTGCCGCCCAACGGCTGCTGGGTGATAAGCGAGTAGCGACCGGTCGAGCGGGCATGAATCTTGTCATCCACCATGTGGATGAGCTTGACCATGTACATCATGCCGACTGTCACCTTGCCGTCGAACTTCTGGCCGGTCCGCCCGTCATACATCGCTATCTTGCCTTCCTCGGGCAGGCCTGCCTTGCGCAACTCGACCTTGATCTCCTCCGGCGTCGCGCTCTCGAATACCGGGCAGAACGCCTGATAGCCGAGCACCTTCGCCGCCCAGCCGAGATGGGTTTCGAGTACTTGTCCAAGATTCATGCGGGACGGAACGCCAAGCGGATTCAGAACCATGTCCACGGGCATGCCGCGCATGCCGCGGACGGTTTCGCTGGATTCTTTGCTGTCGGCCTCGACCGAAATGTAGGGCATATCCTCGACCGGCAGCACTTTTGAAACCACGCCTTTGTTGCCATGCCGGCCTGCCATCTTGTCGCCGACGGCGAGCTTACGCTTCTGGGCGATGAAAATCGTTATCCACTTCAGCACGCCGTGCGGCAGCTCGTCCCCGCGCGTCACGCGGTCGGCCTCCTGCTTCCGTTCTTCTTCAGCCGAGACCAGTGCCTCGTCATAGTCCTTCGCCGCCGCCCGGATTTCGGCCTGCAGCTTCGGGCTCGATACAAGCTGCTCAATGTTGCGGACGTCGGTGAACTCCTCGGACCGCAGGAACTCGTCGGTCATCGGCTGCCCGGCCTTGTGCAGAATCTTGCCCTTGCCGTCCTTGGCATTGGCAGCCGCCTTCTGCCCGCGCAGAGCTGACCGCACGCGTTCGTCACGTCGTTCCTGCAGGAACTCCTTCTTGAGGTTGTAACGGTGCCCGGCTTCGGCCACGCGCTCTTTCTCCAGCCGCCGGCTCATCGCGTCGCCGAGCTTGCGCGAGAGAATCCGCTGCTCAATCACTACGCCGAACACCCCCGGTTCCACGCGCATGGATGTGTCGCGGACGTTGGCCGCCTTCTCTCCGAATATGGCGCGCAGCAGCCGTTCCTCGGGCGTGAACTCGGTTTCGCCCTTGGGTGTGATACGGCCGACCAGGATGTCGCCCGGTCCGACCTCGGCTCCGAGCCGGATCACACCGAACTCATCCAGATTGCGCAGCTCGTCCTCGGTCGCGCCCGGGATGTCGCGAGTTATCTCCTCGGAGCCCAGCTTGGTCTCGCGAGCCTGGATTTCGAACTCCAGGATCTGAATCGAGGTGAAACCGTCTTCCTTGATCAATTCCTCGGAGACGACGATGGCGTCTTCATAGTTGTAGCCGCGCCACGGCACGAATGCGACGAGCACGTTGCGACCCAGCGCAAGCTGGCCGTCCTGCGTGGCCGGACCGTCCGCCAGCAGGTCGCCCTTCTTCACGCGGTCTCCGGCCCTGACCACCGGTCGCTGGGACAGGCACGTGTACTGGTTTGACTTCTTGTACTTCCTGAGCTTGAACTCGGTCGGCCCGTGGTCGGTGCGAAGGACAACGGACCGCGCATCCACCCGCGTTACCACTCCGTCGCTGGGAGCGAGCAGTATCGCACCCGATTCGGCCGCGAACTTGCCTTCGACGCCGGTCGCGACCAACGGCTTCTCCGGCAGGAGCAGCGGCACGCCCTGACGCTGCATGTTGGCGCCCATTAGCGCCCGGTCCGCGTCGTCGTGCTCAAGGAAAGGCACCATCACCGTCGACGGCGCGAAGATCTGCTTGGGCGAAACGTCCATGAAGTCGACCTGGTCCGGCGGCAGCGACACGACGTCACCCCTCCGGCGGCAGATAACGTCCTCATCGGCGAAGCGGTGGTCGGGCGTCAGCTTGCTCGTGGCCTGCGCGATCGCATAGTGGTCCTCTTCATCCGGGTTGAGATAGACCTCCCGGCCCTTGCCGACCATGACCTTTCCCTCGCTCACCCGCCAGTACGGCGTGGTCATGAATCCGTATTCGTCAACCCGACCATAGGTCGCCACCGTCGAGATCAGTCCGATGTTCGGGCCTTCTGGTGTCTCAATCGGACAGATCCGGCCGTAGTGAGAATAGTGGACGTCCCGCACTTCGAAGCCCGCAGTCTCTTTGGTCAGTCCACCCGGACCCAGGGTTGACACCCTCCGCTTGTGCGTCAGCTCGGTCAGAGGGTTGGTTTGCTCCATGAACTGGCACAGCTGGCTCTGGGTGAAGAACTGCATGATGGCATTGGCCACGACGCGCGTGTTGACCAGTTCCTGAGGCGTCAGCAGGCTGTCATCGATGAACGCTGCCCGCTCACGGATATTCTGCGCCAGCTGCATCAGGGCGGCGCGGAACTGGTTCTCGAGCAGTTCGCCCACGCGCTTCACCCTGCGGGCGGAGAGATGGTCAACGTCGTCAGCCTGGTACCGGATCGGTTCGGCAACCGTCTTCCGGCCTCTGGCACCCACGATTTTCTCGGCCTTCTTGCCGCGCCCCTCGTCGTAGTACGTCATCTCAAGTTCGGCCCTGCGCTCGTACCAGTGGTACTGGTCCGGCAGCAATTCCTGTTCCTTGAGTCCGGCGAACGTCTTGTCGCGTTCCTCCGACGAACCGGCATCGTAGCGGATCTGGTACAGCCGGCCTTCACCGGCAAACAGGAGGAGGTGCGAGACAATCTCCAGCACGTCATTCCTCTGCAAGCCGGTCTGGCTGAGTGGGACCTTGGCCATGAGCCGCTGGTTTAGCTTGTACCGTCCGACTGCGCCAAGGTCAAACCGCTTCTCGTCGAAGAGCATGCCGAGGATTACCGACTCGGCCAGTTCAATCGAATGGGGCGCGATTGAACGCAGCCGGTAGTAGATGCGTTTGATGGCATCTTCCTTCGACGTGGTTCGGTCCGAGCGCAGAGTGTTGGCTACGATGTCGAGCCCGGCCGGGTTTCCTTCGACCACCCATCCCTCGGTGACGTCCTTCGACGACAGGAAGTCAAGCAAACCCTCAGTCACGTACTCGCCGGCGCGCGCCCATGACTCGCCCGACTCGGACTTGATGTCCCGGGCCAGAACCTGCCCGGGCGCGAACGCCTGCTGAGTTACGCGAAACAGCTTTGCGACGATGTCTTCGTGGGAGTAACCGATCGCCCGCATGAAGGTCGCGGCGGAGATCCTCCGCTTTCGGTCAAGCAGCACGAGCATTGAGTTATGTTTGTCCACGACCAGCTCGAACCAGGCGCCGCGCAGCGGCACCAGCAACGCCGAGAACTCGTCGCCGTCGCGGGAGAAATAGACGCCCGGCGACCGGTGGAGCTGACTGACGATCACCCGCTCGACCCCGTTGATGATGAACGTACCGTTGGCGGTCATCCATGGCAGCTCGCAGATGAAGACTTCCTGTTCGAGGATGTCCTTGACTCTATCGCTGCCCGGCGCGGCCTGCCCTTCGGCTGAGACGAACTCCTTCTTGACCATCCGAAACACGACCTTGAGCGGCATCGAGTAGTTGACGCCCTTGGCCATGGCTTCGTCCGGTGTGTACTTCGGCTCGCCGAAATTGTAGCCGACGTACTCCAGCCGGAAGTTCTTGTGCGCGTCCTCAATCGGGAACGTCTCCCGCAGCACGCCCTCGAGCCCGCGCGGCTCGCGCCGTGCCGGGTCGCTGTCGAACTGGGCGAACTCTCGGAAGGAATCGAGCTGCAGCGAAAGCAGGCTCGGAATCTCTAAGTGAGTAGAGCTCCTAGAGAAGTCTAGCTGTTCCATTCTGCGAGCCTCCCCCGTGATCGGTCGATAACAGGAATGACTGACTGCGAATCACGAACCGTGATTCTGACTCTCGTCACTCGCCGCTTCTACTTGATCTCGACCTTGGCGCCCACCTCTTCGAGCTTCGCCTTGATCTTGGCGGCGTCTTCCTTCGTCACGTTCTCCTTGACCACGCTCGGGGTCTTGTCGATGATGTCCTTGGCCTCCTTCAACCCGAGCTGGGTGACAGCACGCAGTTCCTTGAGCACCTGTATCTTCTTGTCACCGACCGATACCAGCGTCACGGTGAACTCGCTCTGCTCCTCTGCCTTCGCTTCGGCCGGGGCAGCAGCGCCGGCCGCCGGCATCGGGCCGGCCGCCATGAACGCCGGAGCCGACACGCCGAACTTCTCCTTCAAGGTCTTCACCAACTCTGCCAATTCGGTAACTGTCAGGCCTTCGATTGTCTCGATGACCTGCTGGATTTTGGTTTCCGCCATCAATCCTCCTGGACTGTTAAACTGCCGCAAGCGACTGCGGCAAACCTATCGATCCCGTCGTTATGAAGCAGCAATTCTATTCTCAACTCTTGTCTCACGCGGCAGCCGGCGCTTCGGAAGCAGGGGCTTCGGAAGTCGGAGTCGCAGGTGTCGGCCGGTCTTTGACCTGGTCGAGCACCCAGACCAGGTCAGACAGCAACCCGTCGAGGCTCATCACAAGCCCATAGATGGGACCCTGGAGCACGCCCACGACCTCGCTGCGAAGTTCGCTCTTGGTCGGCAACCCGGCGATGAAATCGAACTGGCTGGCCGGGTACAGCACCCGGTCCAGGTACGCTCCCTTCACCTTCAGGGCCGCCATCTTCTTCATCTGCTCGCGGATGGTCCGGGCCGGTGCGACCGGATCGTCGCCGGCGAATACCAGCGACGTGGGCCCGGTCAGGAGCTTCTCAATGTCGGCCGGCACGCCGCTCTCGATCAACGCCCGCAGCGCCAGCCGGTTCTTGACGACGCGCACCTTCACCTTCGACTCGCCCAGCTTGCGGCGGAGGGCGTTGAAGTCGTTGGCGGCGAGCTTCGTGAAATCAATGAAGTAGAGAGCCGAGGCCTTGCCGATCCTTTCCTTCAGCCCGGCTACGGCATCAACCTTCACCTGCTTGGGCATGGCTAAGCTCCCTTCCTGGCTGTATCAAGGAACTCGCGGACGTCGACTCTGACGCCCGGTCCCATGGTCGACGACAGCACGATATTGTGAACGAACTGACCTTTGGCCGTCGCCGGCTTGGCCCGGACTATTTCGGCAACAAAACTGCGAACGTTCTCAGTAAGTTTGTCCGGCTCAAACGATGCCTTACCAACTAGCGCGTGAATGTTGCCCGTCTTGTCGGTGCGGTACTTGATTCGGCCGCCCTTCAGACTCTTCACGGTCGGGGTCACATCAAATGTCACGGTCTGGGTCTTGGGCGACGGCATCAGGCCGCGTGGCCCCAGTACCTTGCCCAGGCGGCCCACCGCCGACATCGTGTCGGGTGTGGCAACCGCGACATCAAAGTCGAACCAGCCGCCTTGGACCTTCTCCACCAGGTCTTCGAAGCCCGCGTAGTCGGCCCCGGCTGCGAGCGCCTCATCCACCTTCTCGCCCTTGGCAAAAACCAGCACCTTCACCTGTTTGCCGGTGCCGTTGGGCAGGGAAACCGTGCCCGAAACGAGCTGGTCGGTCTTCTTGGGATCGATTCCCAGCTTGATGGCGATGTCGACCGATTCGTCGAATTTGGCCGTCGCGTTCTGCTTGACCAACCCGACCGCCTCGGCAAGCGGATGCAGTTGCTGGTGCTCGAGCTTCTCCGCGAGCGAACGGAAGCGCTTGCTGTGCCGTCTCATGATTCCGCCACGTTCATGCCCATCGCGCGGGCCGTTCCTTCGATAATCTTCATCGCGGCTTCGATGTCCGCCGCGTTCAAATCACGCATCTTCCGTTCCGCAATCTCCCGGACAGCCTTGCGGCTGACCGTGCCGACCGTTGCCCGGTTAGGCTCTCCCGAGCCCTTGGCCAGGCCGGCCGCCTGCTTTAGGAGTACGGACGCGGGTGGGGTCTTGGTGACGAACGTGAACTTCCGATCCGAGTAGACGGTCAGAACAACCGGGATCACCATGCCGGGAGTCTCCTTGCGGGTCGCCTCGTTGAACGACTTGATGAACTCCGCAATGTTTACTCCGTGTTGGCCCAGGGCCGGGCCGACCGGCGGTGCCGCGGTTGCCTGGCCGGCCGGGATCTGGAGTCTCACGACCGCCGCAACCTTCTTAACCATTACTCGCTCCTCCTAGCATCATTGTCGAATGCCGAATGACGACTGCCGAATTGCGGAACGTCCGGTAATCGGAAATCGTCAATCTCAAATCGTAAATCCCTATATTGGCTGGACGTCAAGGAAGTCCAGATCAATGGGTGTGGGCCGACCGAAAATCGTGACGATGACCTTCACCCGTCGGCGTTCGGCGAATAGTTCATCCACCGTTCCCGTGAATCCGGCGAACGGTCCTTTGGCCACCTTGACATTCTCGCCCTTCTCAAACGGAGCCTCGGGCTCGGCCTGGTCGCGCCCCCGCTCGATCTGATCGAGCATGGCTGTCACCTCGTCCTCGGACAACGCCATCGGCTCGATCTTCGTCCCCAGCAGATGGGTAACCCCGGGCAGAGAGGTAATCATCGTCAGCGACTGCTCGTTCAACTCCATCTCGACTACGATGTAGCCCGGATACAGCCGCCGCTCCTCGGCGACGATCTTCGACTTGCGCACCCGCGCCACCTTTTCGGCCGGCATTATCACACGGCCGAACAGCCCAGGCTGATTGAGCCGTTCAATCGCCTTCTCCAGCAACTCTTTCACCCGCTTCTCGCGGCCGGTATAGGTATGGACGACGTAGAACTTCATGCGTCCTGAGCCTACTTGAGGATAGCGCCCAGCAGGTGGGAGAAGATGAAGTCGAAGACTCCGATGAATAGCGACATCACGGCCGAGAACAGAAGCACTACCAGCGTCGTGGTCCAGAGCTCCTTGCCCCGCACCCACGACACCTTCTTCATCTCGGCCACCACATCGGCCAAGTAGTTCTTTATCTGCTTGTAAAGATCCTTCATCTGCAGTTACAGGCCAGGAGGGATTTGAACCCCCAACCTACGGATTTGGAGTCCGCCGCTCTGCCGTTAGAGCTACTGGCCTATTTAACCTCCTTGTGCAACGTATGCTTCCGGCACGAAGAACAGAACTTCTTCGCTTCGAAGCGCTCAGTCTTCTTCTTGTTCTTCGTCGTGTGATAGTTCCGGTTCTTGCACTCGGAGCACGCCAGCGTAAGGAAGGTCCGCATTTCGCCCGACTACTCGACGATCTGAATCACTGTGCCGGCGCCGACGGTACGACCACCCTCGCGGATGGCGAACTTGGAGTTCTGCTCCAGCGCCACTTCGCTGATGAGCTCGATGTCCATCGTGACGTGGTCACCCGGCATCACCATCTCGACGCCCGCAGGCAGCGTGCAACTGCCGGTGACGTCGGTGGTCCGGATGTAGAACTGCGGCCGGTAACCCGGGAAGAACGGAGTGTGACGTCCGCCCTCTTCCTTCGTCAGAATGTACACCTCGCCCTTGAACTTCTTGTGCGGCTTGATCGAACCCGGCTTGGCAATGACCATTCCGCGCTCGACGTCTTCCTTGGCCACGCCGCGCAGCAGCAGCCCGACGTTGTCGCCGGCCCGGGCGTCCTCGAGGATCTTGCGGAACATCTCGACGCTCGTCACCACGACCTTGTCGTGCTTGCCGAAACCGATGATATCGACTTCCTCGCCTGCCTTCAACATGCCCCGGTCGACACGACCGGTCACGACCGTGCCGCGCCCGGTGATCGAGAAAATGTCCTCAATCGGCATCAGGAACGGCTTGTCGGTGACGCGAACCGGTTCGGGAATGAACGTGTCCAGCGCTTCGACCAGCTTGAGGATCGAGTCAAAATCCGGACCGGAATCGGCGGAGATAGCCTTGAGCGCGCTGCCACGGATAATGGGCGTCTTGTCGCCGGGGAAACCGTACTTGGTCAGGATGTCGCGAATCTCGAGTTCGACCAGGTCAATCAGGTCCGGGTCGTCGACCAGGTCGACCTTGTTCAGGTAAACGACCATCGCCGGAACGTTCACCTGCGTCGCCAGCAGCACGTGCTCGGTCGTCTGGGGCATCGGGCCGTCCGCGGCCGAGACCACGAGGATGGCGCCGTCCATCTGCGCCGCGCCGGTGATCATGTTCTTGATGTAGTCGGCGTGGCCCGGGCAGTCGATGTGCGCGTAGTGCCGCTTGTCCGACTCGTACTCGACGTGTGCGACGGCGATGGTGAGAATCTTGGTCTCATCGCGCCGGCCCTGCGACTCAGAAGCCTTTGCGATATCGTCGTAGCTCTTGTACTTCGCCAGGCCCTTCTTCTCAAGGACCTTGGTGATTGCCGCGGTCAACGTCGTCTTCCCGTGGTCAACGTGACCAATGGTGCCGACGTTGACATGCGGCTTGGTTCGCGAAAATTTTTCCTTCGCCATCTGGCCATTTCCTCCTTACGGACTTATCTGCTGGTTCTCAATTAGCGACAGCCAATTCGAGGCTGGGCAAAATGAGCCCACGGCCGGAATTGAACCGGCGACCTCTTCCTTACCAAGGAAGTGCTCTACCGACTGAGCTACATGGGCGTGACCGGTGCAGGGTATTATATTGATAACCCTCGCCCTGTCAATAACTAAATGCAAACGACGCCTGACGGCCAATTAGCCGTCCTGGCGCTCAGTTTCCCGGCCCGGCGAGTGCGTGTTTCTCCGGGCCTAAACTGTTGTACTAACTAGCATTACCACGGCACTACGGCCGTGTCGACAACCGTGGTCAGTCTTGACGCCTGTCCGGTACAGCGGGCGATGGGAGTCGAACCCACGCAAACAGCTTGGAAGGCTGTTGTGCTACCACTACACCACGCCCGCACTGAATGGCGGCGCAGACGGTCCGAACGATTGTCGATCTCCGCAGCCGACTGGGGTGCGGACTCCCGCCGGGCCGGTGCAGCAAGAACCGGCTCGGTCGGGAATGGACGGGGAAGGATTTGAACCTCCGTAGGCGTAAAGCCAGCAGATTTACAGTCTGCCCCCTTTGACCACTCGGGTACCCGTCCGCAATCTTGGCAATAGTCAGCCGACAGAGGGATTCGAACCCCCGACCTGTGGTTTACAAAACCACTGCTCTGCCAACTGAGCTATGTCGGCGTATCCACGCCCGGGTCTGGCGGCGTGGGCAGTGAAATATAGCCCAAAAACCCTGAGCGTCAAGAATGCCCGGCAGACAACCCTCAACTACCGACCACCGGGCACCGATGTGGAGTCGATTCCCACCGAACTTGTGAATGACACGCTGATTCGCGACGGGGGGGTCGACATCTTTCGCCGCTTCGTTTGACTTCCGGCCTGCGTCAAATATCCTCAAACATGCGACGAATCGTACTGCTTCTTGGTTTCTGCACCTGTCTTGCGGTTGCGGGCAGCAACCCGATGTGGGATAACGTCCGCTCCAGCTACCTTGACCTGAAGACGCTTTCCGGCTATTTCAAAGAGACCATCTGCTCGGGAAACCAGGGGTCCTGCCTGGAGTTCAACGGCCGATTCGCGATTTCTGTCCCCGACCGATACCGCATTGAGGTCACCGAAGGTACTCAGCAACTCTTCGTCTCGGACGGCACGACCCTGTGGATATACATCCCCAAATTGAAGCAGGTCATGAAGCGTTCGGGCGGAGGCTTCGCTCCGGTGCTCGCCTTCCTCCAGCCTGTCCTCGATTCCACTGTCAGCGTCGAAGTCGCCAAGGATAGCACCGGGAAGTACGTCGTGAAGGCCCTCGTCGAAGATGAGATGTCGGCGATGCAGGACCTCGTGCTTGAACTGAGCGATGACGGTACGCTCATCACCGGCTTCTCCTTCACCGACGGCACGGGCCAGAAGTTCCACTTCAGCTTCTCCGACCAGCAATGGAACACCGAGCTGGACGCCACGATGTTCAAGTTCACGCCGCCCAAGGGCGTGACCATCGTCAAGGAGTAGACGGACCGGCGCTGTGGCCGAACAATGCAGAAGTCAGAAACTCGGGCGATTCTGCGTTCTGAATTCTGACTGGTTCGGCTCCTCATGCTGAAGGATTCCGGCCGGTGCTTCGCCTGCGGGAAAGAAAACCCGCAGGGCCTCAGGCTGAATGTCAGAAAGACAACATCCGGGGTCGAAGTTGACTGCGTACTGCCCGAGCACTTCGCCGGCTGGCAGGGAATCGCGCACGGCGGCATCGTCGCGACGATTCTCGACGAACTGCTTGCCTGGGCCTGCACCAACACCGGTCGTAATTGCGTGACCGCCGAGATGACGGTCCGCTACCGCAAGCCGGTCAAGACCGGCAGCCCGCTCAGGGGCTTCGGCCGCGTGACCGGCGAAAAGGGCAGGCTCATCTACGCCGAAGCGCGCCTCCTTGACGAAGCCGGCGTTCTCGCGGCCGAGGCGACCGGCAAGATGATGCAGGTCTCCGACGCGAGTGTCCAGTGACCAGTTTGCAGTTCCCAGTGTAGCCGAATCCGCCATGAGCCGGACGCCTTGACTGCAATCGACAATCCAAAATCCAAAATCCAAAATCGGCATGCCTGCCTCGTCTTCCTCGGCTGTCCCAAGAACCAGGTTGACTCCGAGCACGTACTCGGCTCGCTGACCGAGGCCGGATACAGCCTCACAACTGACCCGCACGCTGCCGACCTCATCGTCATCACCACCTGCGCCTTTCTCCAATCCGCGGTCCGCGAATCCGAAGCCGCCATCCGGGAGGCGCTCAAGCACAAGCAAGAAAGCCCAGGCAAGAGGATTGTTGTCGCCGGCTGTATCGTCGAGCGCTACGGCAAGAGCCTGAAGCACAAGTTTCCGGCTGTCGACCTCTGGGTCCCGCTGAGCGACATGAGTCGAATTCCTCAACTCCTTGCCAATCGCCGATCGCCAATCGCTATTCGCCGACCGCCTTTCGCCTCTCGCCCCGGACGCTCTGCAATCTGCACTCGTCCTCCCGGCTTATCCTTCATCCCTCATCCTTCATCCTCTCCTCGCGTCCTCTCAACTCCTTCGCACTTCGCCTATCTCAAAATCGCCGACGGTTGTGACAATCGCTGCTCATACTGCATGATTCCCGACATCCGTGGCCCATTCCACTCTCGCCCGATGCGCGACATCGTTGCGGAAGCCCGCGACCTCGCCCGCGCTGGAGTGAAAGAACTGATCCTGGTCGCACAGGACACGACCCTCTACGGTACGGACCTCGGCGGAGGGTCTTTGCTTGCGCAACTCCTCGCCGAGCTCGGCAAGCTGGACGGCATCCGCTGGCTCCGGCTGATGTACACCCATCCCGCGCACCTGACCGAAGATGTGATTGATGAGTTCGCCTCGAACCCAAAGCTCTGCCGCTACATCGACCTGCCCATCCAGCACGTTGCCGACCACTTGCTGGCGAAGATGAACCGCAGATACACACGGGAAGACGTTGAACTACTGCTCGAATCACTGCGGGCCATTCCGGACATTCACATCAGGACAACAATCATCGTCGGCCTGCCCGGCGAGACCGAAGCGGGCTTCAACGAACTACTTGCCTTTGTACGCGCCGCCCGGTTCGACCGTCTCTCCTGCTACGCATACTCGCCCGAACCCGGCACGAAGGCCACCCGCCTCTCCGGTCAAGTCTCCCCCGCCGTGAAGAAAGAACGCGTGCGACGCCTCATGCTGGCGCAGGCCGCCATCTCCCGCGCCAATCTCAAGCAGCTCGTCGGCCGCAAGCTCACGGTGCTGGTTGACTCACCCGACGCGGAAAATGGGGACTGTACCGCGCCGAGTCAGACGCAGGCGCTCGGTGGGACTGTCCCCGATTTTCCGCCAGCAAAGAACTACCACCGACGCCAGGTCGCTGTCGGCCGGACCGAGTGGGACGCGCCCGAGATCGACGGAGTGGTCAGACTCTCCGGTCGCAAGGTTCGCCCCGGCAGTTTCGTTCAGGCTCTCGTCACCAGTTCCTCCACGCACGATCTCACAGCCCGGGTCCTGTAGAACCGCATACCGCTGCCCGCTCTCCGCCACTCGACCCCTCGATTTCTCTCCCCAAAGCTCGTTGAAAAGCTCATCGGAAAGCTCGTCGGAAAGTTCCTTCGGAAGCTCCTCCGAAAGCGCAGTCGAAAGCTGACTTCAAACCTCGTTTCATCGCTTAGCGCATTGCTCGTTCAGAAGCTCCTCGCAAAGCTCGGTTCAAAGCTCGCTAACAAGCTCGCGCAAGACCTTACTCCAAAGCTTGGTTCAAAACTCGACGCAAAGCGCGTTTCAAAGCTCAGTCAGAAGCTCGGTTCAAACCCCGTTCCAGACCTCGTCTGAAAGCAGCCCAGGGGGCAGTCCCTCCTCCATGGGGTGGGCGGCAGAATTGTGGTCAGGGACGGTAGGACCACTACATGTAGACAGAGCTACGCTGCAGCAGAAACCTGTGCTCGCCCTACTCGGCCGACCGGCGGATTATACGACTTTGTATACTGAACAGCCGGGCCAAAAGACAGCTCAAGTGACCAGATCGTAGACAGTTAGCCAGCAAGCGGCCGAATGTACCCCTGCGCGGGGCAGAGACTCTGCCCAACTCTTTGGCAGGCTCTCTGGCAAGCTCTCTACCAGACTCTCTCCCGAGCTCTTTACCAGACTCTCCGGCAAGGACTCTCCCAAGCTCATTGCCCTGTTCTCTGCCCAAGTCTCTGCCCTGCTCTCCGGCAGAGTCCCTCCCAAGCTCATTGGCAGGTTCTCTCACTCGCTCTTCGCCGGACTCTCGGACAGACTCCCTCCCAAGCTCATCGGCAGATTCTCTGCCGGACTCATTGGCAGGTTCTCGGGCAGACTCTCTCCCAAGCTCGTCGGCAGACTCTCTGCCCAAGCCTCTCCTCAGCTCCTTCGTTCATTCCCTGCCATACTTCCGTGTCGGCTTGACTTCGCTTCGCCGGACAATATCCTAGAGCCTCCACGGGAGCTTCACCTCCCGCACTGGTGGCTGACCTTGTCGAGCGGTTTGAAAGAGACCGCAAGGTCTTTCTGTCCCCGGACTATCAGATTGGGGCTAGGGACCGGGGACTAGGGACTTGGGACTCGGACCCTAGTCCCGAACCCCCAGCCCCTAATCCCTCCTGCTTCCAGCCCGTCATCCACGAAGAGTCAATCAACGCCTGCCCTGAGCGAAGTCGAAGGGTCGCGGGCGCGACCAAGGCCCCGGACTACACCTTCCGCATCGGCGGCCGCCGCGTCTTCTTCGCCGAGGCCAAGAAGCCGGCCGTGAACATCGCCGGAGACGCCCGCACTCTTGACCCGGCGGCGAGAAGGGGTATATTGACCAAGCAAACACGAGGTGAAACGTGAAGATGCTTGATGAAGTAATCGAATCAACGAAGGAGCTGCCTGAGGAGCTGCAGACAGAGGTCAGGGACTTCGCGCGGTTCCTCCGGGAGAATCGGGCTCCTCGCCCGCGCCGGAAGCTGCGGCAGGATTGGGCCGGAGGACTGCGCGAGTTTCGCGACAAGTACACATCGCTTGAGCTTCAGAAGAAGTCCATCGAGTGGCGGGGCGACTGACTGTGTTCCTTGTTGACACGAACGTATGGCTGGAGCGGCTGCTTGACCAGGAGCGGTCAGAGGAAGTCGGGCGCTTCCTGGACCAGATTCCGCCCGCGCAGTACTGCCTGACTGACTTCGCACTCCACAGCATTGGCATCTCTCTCCTTCGTCTCGCGAAGAAAGACCTGCTGCTGAAGTTCGTGCGCGACACAATCAGCGACCAGACGGTAGTGCTTGTGCGTCTCGGTCCGGAAGACATCGAACGCATAGTGGCGGTAACGGAACGATTCAAGCTCGACTTCGACGACGCTTACCAGTACGTTGCAGCCGAGAAGCACAACATGACTTTGGTCAGTCTCGACGCCGACTTCGACCGGACCGAACGCGGGCGCAAGACTCCGGCGGAAGTGCTGGAAGAACCGTCCGTCGTCAGCGACAAGCCGCCGACGAAGCCCGCCCGCCGTCGTAGCCGCAAACCGTGAGCGGTTGGTCCTCGCAGGCCTCCGACCTCTCTCCTCACTCCTCGATCCTTTCTTCAGACATCCTCGGCCAGGTCTACGAGCAGTTCCTAGGTAAGGTCATACGACTCACAGCCGGACATCAGGCAAAGGTAGAGGAAAAGCCTGAGGTCAGGAAAGCCGGCGGCGTCTACTACGCGCCGCAGCATATCGTCAGTTGCATAATCAAGAACACCATCGACAAACCGCCTGAAGGCAGTACGTCGGCCGACGTCTCCAGGCTCCATGTCCGTCCTGTCCGGCGAGGGCGAAGGGAGTCAGTCTCCGTAGTGCATGGCTAGACTCCACACCACCGAATCCGCAGCCGCCCTCCTCGGCGTGACGCCTGCCAGAGTGAGGCAGTTGATTCTGGCGGGCACACTGAAGTCGGAGAAGCACGGCCGCGACCACCTCATTCGTGAAGCTGACCTCAGGGCCTATACAGCGAACAGAAGGAAGCCGGGGCGCCCGACAAGAAAACACTTGCGCGTGCGTTAGAATTATGTATACTGGTCGCGTGAAAGTACGCCGTAAGTCGCCAACTGGTAGGGCGACGACCGACCTTGTGTTCTCCGCCTACGCCGGTGACAATGCAGAAGTCTTCCCACAGGTCTTGCGTCTGCACGTGCCTCGCGGGTCGAAGGTGGCCGACGTCACTTACGGCAAGGGCGTGTTCTGGAGAGACATCCCTCCCGATGAGTACGAACTCCTGCCATCAGACCTCAAAACCGGTGTCGATTGCCGCAGACTACCTTATGCCAAAGGAACGATTGACTGCGTTGTTCTGGACCCGCCATACATGGAGGGGCTATACAGAAGCGATGAGTCATTTGCCGGTAACGGAACGCACTCGTCATTCCGCGACCACTACTCGAATGGAGACCGCCCGGCGGACCTGAACAACAAGTGGCATGACGCCGTACTTGAGCTCTATGTACGGGCTGCCGCAGAGGCGAAGCGAGTCCTGAAGCCAAGCGGGGCGTTGATCGTCAAGTGCCAAGACGAAGTCAGTGCCGGGGTGCAACGCATGACGCATGTTGAGATCATCATGAACCTCATGCGACTTGGCTATTACGCCAAGGACATCTTCGTGATGGTCAGGCGGAACAGACCTGGCGTGACGCGCGTGGTGAAGCAGCTACACGCCAGGAAGAACCACTCCTATTTCCTTGTGTTCCGACTTGGGGCGCCGAAGTCGAAGCTCAACTCGGTCAGAATCATGAACGACCTGACAGACGTTCGAGAAGGGGAATTGGACTTTCGACATACGGAGGCTCCAACGGCAGAGTCACAGGCATTAGCGTTGCGAGAAGCTGACGACGAACCGCGGGGGGATACTTCTGATAGTTGCTTCGTGGCAGATCGGAGTTCAACGCGAAGGCGAACCGCCACTTCTCCTCGAAGGCGAAGAGGTTCACGGCGATGATATCGAACTCTCCCACACGGAGGCAAGTGGTCTCCACGCTACGACCACGACGCAGCTTGATGGTCCGCCGGTCGCTTGCATCACATTGATATCTGCCTTCGTATCCGGTCTCGGTCTTCTTGACGCTGTTCGTCTGCAAAGACTTGCACTCGATCCGGAACTCGTGCCCTTTGTACGTCACGGTCAGGTCGCCTTTCCGGCTTCTATCGTGGTCGTCGGCCTTGTGGACGTTCGTGAACACGGGATCTGAGAAGTGCATCTTTCGCAGCTTGTACTCCGCGACATACCCGAGCATGAGGCCCCGCATGCTGGGATTCTGACGGACGATGTCCGTGAGTTCCTGCTCGGTCAGATCCCACCGTTTGAGAATGCTCTCGCGCTGCTCAGGTGACATACCATAGACTCCTGTTTTCTGCTTCTTTCGGCATTGAGAAGTAAGCAAGCATACGGCGGCCCCGGCGAACGGTCAATGCCTGCGGCGCGGCATGACAAGATGATCGAACTGGTGGACCGGATGCTCGACCCTTCGGCAGGCTCAGGGCGGGCTCTGTGCAAGCAGTTGCCCAAAGCCAAGACCCCGCACGGGCAGGAATCCCTCAAGCGCCAGATTGATACAACCGACAAAGCCGTCGACGCGCTGGTGTACGAGCTGTATGGACTGACTGATAGAGACGTCGGCGTAGTGGAGAGTGCTTCGTGCAGAACTGCCCGTGAGCATGCGGGTTGAGAGAGTGTGAAGAAAGCCACATCCAGGGAGAGAGTGGAGGATCCGATCCATGCTGCTGAAGCGGAGCTTCGCGCGCTCGCACGTGAGATGCGTGAGCTTGCGGCTGGGAGAGTAGATGCTGATGGGAGGAGTGACAGGTTCGCCGACAGCGCGCGGCAGATGAAGCCTGGCTCTGCTGAGGCAGGCACGACTTTGGAGCCAGTTGGCCCCATGCACGCAGCTCTCGCCGTTGAGAAGGTGGCGCTGTTAGCGAGTGAAATCGAAAGAATCCTGTGCATCTACAACTCCTTCGACATACTCGCAACTGTCAGCTTCACCAACATGTACTTCAATCCCGAAAAGGACAAGGAGTTCACACAGGTCGGTTTACAGACCTATGCGGAGTACGTCGCCCTGCTGTGTCTGAAACGACCGTTCATCCTCAGTCAGAGGAGGTGGGTAGACCCTGAAGATAGTGACCGTATTCAGGAACTCGTCGCGAAGATCTTCAGGCTAGGACACCTGTCTGCGGTGATTGAAATGGCTTCTTCCAGCCCGTCGAGGCGCCCCGGGGCTTACAGCATGTTGCAGCTATCCGCGAGGAACCGTGAGGTGACGGTCAGAGGAATGGCCTACCCAAGTCACTTGCATGAGGTTATTCGGGGGCTTTTCACGGACTTTGATCGCGTCCTCCTTGACCGGGCTGGATTCACGTCTGACGACGCACTTCGTCTTGCCGGTGGCATCGTTGACCTCATGAGACGCAAGCTGCATGCCAGACGCGACGATGCGAGAAATCATCAGGCCCAACTGATGAGACTAGTCAAAGCATTCAGAAGAGGTGAATGCACTTCCGACATGACCGATTCCGACGCTCGTCTCATGCGCGAATTGGCTCTGTGCCCGGATCGGAAAATCAGGAAGCGCACCAAGATGCTCTCTATTGGATACCTCTTCTCTGAATTCGGTGACACGTGGTCATTCACGGCACCTGAGCTTGCGGGCCTGACTGGCCTCCCAACTGAGAGAACGGACGCGTTCCTGAGAGGCTTCCGCGTCGAGTTTGGCAGTATACCTGCGGACTTCGTCATGCCTGAGCCGATTCATCCGCTCAGATCACGTCCACTCATGTTCCACGAAGACCGGTACATGTCGGTCGCGCCACGTCTGTTGGATTGGGCACTCCGCCCGGCTCTCGAAGAAACTTTGAAGGCCGCGCCCGACAACACTTGGCATAGATATGAACAGCATAGGCACCGCTATCTCCTTCGGAAGTCGGTTGGACTGATGAAGAGGTCCATGCCGGACGCGGCATTCGGTCTCAACCTCCAGTACCCGACGAGCGCAACTGGTACCGAAGCTGCCGAGATTGATGCTGTAGGCATCTATGACACGGCGCTTTTCCTCGTTGAAGCCAAAGGCGGTGTTTTCTCCGACAGGGGACGTTCTGGCCACGGCAGAAGGCTTGCTACTGACATCAAGAGGCTCGTTGGCGATGCGCACGAGCAGGCCCGCCGGGCATTGTCCTACGTCGAGTCTAGTGATCGACCTGTATTCCTAGCCGACCGAGGAACCAATCCTGCCCGCGTCGAGGTAGAGAAATCCGCCATGAGAGATGTGTTCCTCGTTTCACTCACGCTTGAGCCGCTGCCAGAACTGGGGGAACTCGTGGGCGGAGGTCGTGAGGCAGGCTTGTTCCAGCACGGCGGCATACCGTGGGTAGTTTGCTTGTTCGACTTGATGGTAATGGCCGACATGGTCGAGCATCCATCTCAGCTTCCACACTACATCCGTCAGAGGATTCGGACAGTTCGCGAGAATCGCGTGACGGCAGCCGATGAACTCGACTTCTTTGGTATGTATCTGCAGGAAGGACTGTACTTCGAGCCTACTGCCAAGCGCGAGCTACACATTCTGTTGAACCGCACCACTCAATTCGACGATTACTATCACTACCTAGACGGATACCGAAGGACCCCAACGCCCAAACCCCGACAGCCTATGCCTGAGTGGTTTGAGGCGTTGTTGACATCACTGGAGCGGTCGAAGCTCCCCGGGAGACTAGACGCTGCGATGCGTCTGCTAGACCTCGGAGGCGAAAACCGGCACCAAGTCGCGGAGATGTTCAAGGACATGGTTGAGATGCCGCTTGTGGCAGGGAAGCTGGCGTGCCGGCTCCTGCGACTGGAGGGAGACGAAATCAGCGCAATCGCGCTGGCCCGTGGGAATCGTGCGGACATGATCCAGCGTCGCCTAACAGAAATCTGTGACATTCTCATGCGCCGGGAGCACCTCCGACGCGTACTCGCAGTTGGAGGCGTCCTCAAGGACAAGTACGAGGCTCAGGCGCTGTTGTGTCTCACACAGGAATTGCCATAGTGCTAGAGAGGGCCATGGGGGGGAATTCCGGGTACTGCAAATGATTATTGACACGGCGAGGGTCGTTGGCTTCGGCCGCCCCTGTCTGACAGCGCATCGTTGCTTGGCCTCCGCGGCCCTGTCCAACAGCGCGTCCATCGTCCATCGTTGGGACCGGAGCGGCAGGCTGTGAGCCGTAAGCCGATAGCGGACCGGCAGTCACCCGATTCGATGCCGGCGGAATTCCTCGTTCATCGTTCCTTCGTACATCGTTTAGGAGGTAGTCTGTGAGTGGCAATGTGATAAGGTCGAATGGCGGGCATGAGTCGCCGTTTGAGCGGATTCGCCGGACGAACGCAGGCGGGAACGAGTATTGGGAAAGTCGTGACCTGGCTGAGGTCTTGGACTACACCCAGTACCGCAACTTTGAGGCGGTGGTCGCCAAGGCCAAGCTGGCGTGCTTCAACAGCGGGCACCGGATTGAGGACCATTTTGCCGATGTCAGCAA
The DNA here is from genome assembly GCA_035505375.1 of bacterium. Classification (NCBI taxonomy): domain Bacteria; species bacterium. Next base: position 89,346 of record DATJQV010000012.1, read on the forward strand.
GATGGTCGACATCGGGAGTGGGGCTCAGCGTGCGATTAAGACGGTACTCCTGTCTCGCTACGCCTGCTACCTGATAGTCCAGAACGCCGACCCGGCCAAGGACATCGTGGCGCTAGGTCAGACCTATTTCGCCATCCAGACCCGGCGGCAGGAGATGGCCGAACTCTCCGGCGAGGAAGAGCGCAGGCTGCTGCTACGAGACGAGATGAAGCTGCACAACGTGAAGCTGGCTGGAGTTGCGAAGAGAGCCGGAGTAGTCACGTCGCTGGACTACGCCATATTCCAGAATCACGGTTATCAGGGCCTCTACGGCGGGCTCACGGCCCAAGACATCCGCGACAGGAAGAAGCTGGGCAAAGGCAAGGACATTCTCGACCATATGGGCAGCACCGAATTGGCGGCGAATCTGTTCCGTGCTACGCAAACCGAGGAGAAGCTCAGACGCGACCGCATCTCAGGCAAAGACGCGGCCTGTCGCACGCACAAAGAGGTCGGAGCGAAGGTCCGCCAGACCATTCGCGACCTTGGCGGAACCATGCCCGAGAACCTGCCTGCGGCCGAGAACATCAAGAGGGTCGAGTCGCGGAAGCGGAAGGCGCTGCGACGAAAGCCGGATGTCTGATGACAGGAATTCCGGGGCATGGTGAATGATTATTGACACGGCGAGGGTCGTTGGCTCCGGCAGCCCCGACAGTGCGCCCATCGTCCATCGTTGGAATCGGAGCGGTAGGCCATGAGCCGTAGGACCGAGAGCAGATCGTCAGTCACCCGACCAACTCATTTCAGATTGATGATTCTAGATTGCAGATTGGCGGAGGCGGACTGCAAGCGGATGATGCCGGCGGCAAGGCGGACTCATTTCAGTTTGGCGATTCCGGATCTTCGCCTGACGGAGATGGTGATTCCAAGGGTGCGCGGACGCTATCCTGCATCGCTTCATCGAAAGTCGGTGGCGGATTGACAACCTTTGGGGGCATTGCCCTTCTCGCAACAGCAGTGTGGCTGGCCACGGTTTTCCTCTGGTTCCGTCGCTCGAACGTCGTGCTGATAAGCGGGCTGGCCGCTATCGGGGTATGTACGCTCATCGCGGTTGCCACCCACAAGGTAGCACCGGCCGAGCTCGGTCTGGCGCTGAGATGGCCCTGGTTGCCGACGCTCGGACTCACGCTGGCGTGGCTTGGGCTGATGGTCGCGTGGAGCCCGGTGGCTGACCGGCTGGCAACCCGGTGGTTCAGAGACCAGCCGAACCTGCGGTCGTTCAGGGTGATCCGCGAATCGCGTCTCAAGCTCGTCGCGGGCATAGTCGTCGCCTGGATACTAGGCGCGGTCCTGGAGGAACTCGTCTTCCGCGGCATAGTCCTCAGCGCGGTCCAGGCGTTGCTGCTTCCGTTGCTGGGCAGCGCGGCTGCCGCGGCAATCGGCGTGGCCGCAGCGGCACTCGGTGCCGGGATCATCCATCTCTATCAGGGCCCGCGCGCCGCGCTGGTCATTATTCAGCTTTCAGTTCTTTTTGGTCTGCTGTTTGTCGTAAGCCGGCACAACCTCTATACGGTCATGGTGTGCCACGGCGCATACGATACGATCGCTTTTGTCCGGTTCGCGAACCGGAAGTCCAGGTACTCACTTTCCGAGACTCCCGCAACGCGATAATGGAAGGGCGGCAATGCACTGGGGAAGAATGAAGGGAAGAACGAGTGACGGTCACCCTATTTGTGAGCGATGTCGGCGCGGCGGGGAGTCGTTCATCGTTGGTTCGTATATCGTTGTTCGTTCCAGGGAGGACAGAGGGCAGCGCCGGCAAACGATGCGCTGTCCGACAGTGACCTCAGAGGTCAACGTTGTACGAGTCCGCCAACCAACGCGACTGGTCGAGACGATGATGACAGCCAGCAGCTTTCGGCCACTGAGGTTCGCCTAAGTAATGGGCCGCCCGCGTCACCCTCACCATTCCCTCCCCCTCAAAGGGGAGGGAGTAGAAGGAGGGGTCAGAGAGTTGCATTGTTTATGCGGAGGTCAGTAACAGCTTACGGCCTCGGTCGGATGCGGTGCATGAAACTCGCAGGAGCCGTGAGACGTAAGCCGATGGTCATCCTTGAAGCACTGGAGTATGAGTTGTACGGAATAACGGAAGAGGAAATCAGAATCGTCGAAGGCGAAGAGAGATGATAGACAGAGTAATACGGCGATTATCCCTGCCAAACCCCCAGCGGTCCGAGATCGCCGGACGCAGCAAGGAACGATGGATGGACGCAGAGTGCTGTTTGGCGGCAGGCACGGAATCCGATGTCGCGGTTTCGAAAATCCGTGGCGGCAAATGTCGGTTCGGAAAGGACGCCTCATGCAACGTGTGATAGCGATGCTGCTGGTTCTTGCGGCTATGGGCTGGGGCACAGCAAGTGCGATGGTCTTCGGTGTCGGACCGATGCTGGGCGAGCCAATGGGGCTGACCGCCCAGGTCTTCCCCAGCAAAGGGATTGCGCTGGTCGGCGGCGTGGGGTATTCGTGGTGGCAGGACACGTCGACCCAGATCCAGGGCGACCTGATCTTCACCGGCCACAACCTCACTTCCAACCGCCATGAGGAAGGCGCGATGGCGGCTTACATGGGGCTGGGCGCCCAGGCAAGGCTCTCCGGGGACCCGGGAAACCCGACGGTCCGGTCGGGCCTCAGGATGCCGCTGGGAATCATCTACATGTTCCCAGGCAATCCGGCGCTCGGGCTCTATCTTGAAGCCGACCCGAGATTCAACCTCGGGACCGACCAGTACCTCAGTTGTGACGCCGTGTGCGGCTTACGCATCTACTGGGGTAGTGTCGGTGATTGATCGCCTGCCAAAGGGCCAGCTTGTTATCGCCCACCGGTAATCGACAATCATTACCGTTCGTGAACGCGACTTCCGGGATGAACACCAGACTACGCAAAGGGCACTTGCGACAGTCGCTCACCTGAACACGGCAAGCCCGGCCTTCGAAGACCCGCACTTCCGAGCGTTGCCAAGGCGCGGCGGGGAGGGCTAACGGCTGACAGCTTACAGCTTGCGGCCCTGGAAGGATACGGGCTCAGAAACACGCCGCAGCGGCTTGCCGTGAGCCGTAGGCCGATGGCGGTTTCGGTCGAGGCGATGAAGGCAGCCGACGTTGCCCGGTGACGCAACAGACGAAACCTGACGCACGTCCATTCTTTGACACGCCCGCACGGGAATCCTAGAATACCGCCCGCGGCCGCCTCTCCGGGTTGTCGAAGCCGCTTGCACATGAGTTGTGCGGGCTTACCGAAGAGGACGCCCGAATCACAGAAGGAGTAACATGTACGAAATCCCACGTCGGAAATGCGCAGCGCCCCGTTGCGCGGGGCTGCTGGTGGCTGCGCTGTTGCTTGTCGCCGCGACCCGAGGCTTCTGTGCCGAGGATATGCAGAAGATTGGTTCCGGCATCACGATTCCCGGAGAGGAACAAGTCACCGGTGTTGACTGCTACTGCTGGCCCCCCAACCACCCGGATGGCACACCGCAAGAAGACAACATAGAGCCCGGCGGATCCGCCGATGTGCAAATGCCCCAAGGTACCGAGCTTTGGGTAGGCCTGATTAGCGGCGCTGGGTCGGCATCATGGACCCTCGAGGTATCATCGTTTGCGGCCGCCTGGGAAGACGACGAGTGGATGACAAACGAGGTCTGGAAAGTCGATTCTCTTACCGACAACCGCATCGCGCCCAACGATAGCGGCCTGCAGTCCTGCGCCAAAGGGTCCGTACCGGTGTCTATCTACAAGAAGCTCGGGCCGGTGGATGGTACGGATGCCGACGTGCTCCGTGTGAACCTGAACAGCAATCCCTCCGGCAATGCAGGCTTCAGGATAATCGTATTCGCGAAGAAGCACGTCGGAGTCAAGACCGGTAGGTGATGCAGGACACGTCCCCGGTTTGACATCGGCCTGCGGTTCACCTGGGATGGAAGACATGTCATTATCCGGTCGCTCGCCCTCGGGCGTCACTCCAAGAAGCGTCCCCGATGACGGATGGCGAAGGACCAGCCTGACATGAACCAGGCCCTGCTTCTGACGCTCATATTCGGGGCCGCCGGCGTCATCGGAACTCTGGTGACCATTTTCGCCTGGATTCTGCCCCGCCGGGCCGAGCTCAGCCGGCAGCAGGAACAGCAACTGGTCGAGGGCACAACCCAGCGGGTAGTATCCGCGCTGCAAGTCTATTTGGGTGACCTGCCGAAGTCCTCGAATCCGGAAATCAAGGATCCGTTCGATGCGGGCCGGAAGCTGATGGCCGAGCACAAATGGGATGCGGCAATCGAGGAGTTCCAGAAGGCCATTGCGCACGCCGAAGGCAGCCAGATAGTCGCGCTCTGCAACCTTATCGGCAACTGCTACTACTCATCCGGGCGGAACGACGAGGCCCGATCCAGCTACCTGCGGTCGCTCGACCTGGCGCGTCTGTGTAATGACCGGGCCGGCGAGGGGAATGCGCTGGGTAACCTCGGGACCATCCATCAACTCAAGGGCGAGCTTGATACGGCGTTGAAGTACCACCAGGACGCCCTGTTGATTGCCCGGGAAACCGGGAACCGCCATGGCACGGCCCAAGACCTGGGAAATATCGGACTCATCTATCGGGGTCGGGGCGACCTCGATGCGGCGCTGACCTCGTTTCAGGAAGCATTGAAGATCCATCAGGAACTTGGCTATCGCCAGGGCGCAGCCAGCCAACTCGGTAACATCGGCCTTATCCATCAGGCTCGGGGGGACGCCGACGCCGCGCTGAAGTACTACGAAGACGCTCTGAAGCTGTTTCGGGAGATATCGTTTCGCCCGGGCGAGGCGAACATGCTGGGCAACATCGGCCTGATTCACCACGCCCGGGGCGAACTCGACGCGGCGCGCGTCTATTTCACGGACGTGCTGCGGATTACTCAGGCAATCGGCGACCGGACCAGCGCGGCCAAGGCCATGTGCAACCTCGGGACCATCTATCAGACGAAGGGCGAACTCGACCGGGCGCTCGAGTACTCTCGGGACGCCTGGAAGATACTGCAAGAAGCCGGCCTGCGCCATGCCGCGACGAGCGTCCTGGCCAATATCGGGCTCATTTATCAGGACAAGGGCGAGCTTGATACTGCGCTTAAGTACCTGCTGGATGCCCTCAAGGTCTTCGACGAAATCCAGGCGACACGGGAACAGGCCGAGGTGTTACGCCGTCTCGCCCAACTGCGGGACAAGCTAGGCAGGACAGAGTTCTCAGCCGCGTGCCTCAAACTCGGCATGCCGCAGACGGACATGGACAAACTCGCGACTCGGCTCGACTCAGTGAGCGTGTGAAACCCGCGCTATCTCATGCATCGTTGGCTCTCGTCCGGGCTAAGCGAGACGGGCGGATCGCCCCGCCCGTCTGAGTAAAATCCGGCAGTTATTACCAGCGCGTGCCGGTACCGTAGCCGCTGGAGCGGTCTTGCGAACGCCCGCCGTAACCACCCCGTGCGCCGCCCTCGGTGCGCTCGCGCGCAACGTTGACGGTAAGCGGACGGTTGTCTAGCGAGTGGTTGGTCAGGGCCGCAATCGCGGCGGTGGCCGCGTCGGCGTTGCTCATCTCCACGAATGCAAATCCCCGGGAACGGTCCGTGAACTTGTCTTTGACTATGCTGACTGACGACACTTCGCCATGCGTCGAGAAGAGCTGGCGGAGCTGGTCTTCGGTTGCGCTGAAGGGAAGATTCCCTATGAAAACGCGCGTACCCATTATAGAACCTCCGAACTTGTTGTGCTTGGGATCGTTGCGGGATCTAGGAGAGCGGTGAAACGAAGCTCACGAACTCACAGGACCGGAACGGGACACAAGCGGCTATGGGGCCATGTCTTACAGTACATCGGCAGCGAGGCCACGATGCGACCGGCGTCAGTTATCGGAGCAGGAAAATAACAACTGTCAAGAAGATCTTCGTCAGGATGGCCCGGAGCAGGACAGCTGACGAAGTGGGCCCGGCGACTAGAGCATGGAGCATACCAAACCGAGCACCCGGCGACCCGAGCGTACAGCTGTCCCACTGAGAGTCTCGGACTGAACTCAGCCGGCGTCAGCCGTGACCCGGAACGTCAAGGTCTGCGCTGCGGCATGCGGTGCGGATGTCGGCGTTATCGCCGGTAGGTCCCCATGAGCCGGGCGGTGGCGAGGACGTGACCTTTCATCATGTCCATCAGCCGGGCCGCCTTGACGCCGGCCTCAACCGGCAGCAGGGCGTCGAGCGCGTAGAGTTCGAAGTGGTAGTCGTGCGGCCGGGCGGGCGGCGGATGGGGACCGCTGTAGCCAACTGTTCCAAAGTCATTCGTGCCCTGGACCGAGCCGTCGTCCAGTCTCTCCTGCCGGGGAACGCCCTCGGGCACGCCGGACGCGGTGCCGGGGATGTTGTAGATGAGCCAGTGGGTAAACGTACCGCCGGGCGCGTCGACGTCGCGAAAGATGATGGCGAAGCTTCGGGTGCCGGCCGGGCCCTTGCCCCAGCTCAGCTCCGGCGAAATATTAGCGCCGTCGGCGGTGCAGGTCCGGCGGATGGTCCGGCCTTCAATGAGAGCCGGGCTGGTCAGATTCAAACCCCTGCGGGTTTCGTTTGGGTTCATGTCAGTCACTTCCCTTCTGTGGGCTCGCATCGGCCCGGTGCGGGTCCGGGTCGACCGATGCGGCGTCTTGGTAGGCTACCCTTGCGGATCCTCGATGCCATGTCCAAGTCTAGAACGGCGCGCCCTGATGTCAATCGCCGGTGTCGCCCGGCCTGCGTACGCTACGCGACCCCACATTCAAGATTCTGGATTGGCCGCCGGGCGCCGGTTTGACTTCGGCTATATCGCGGCTAGACTGACATATCACCATGAACAAACCATGAGCAACCGCACTGCCCAGTTCGGGAAGATAGCGTTCATCGGCAACTACGTGCCGAGGCGCTGCGGCATCGCCACGTTCACGGCCGACGTCTGCGAGTCGGTCGCGCGCGAGGCGCCGGACGTGGAGTGCGTGACCGCGGCCATGAATGACACGGTCGAGGGCTACGATTATCCGGACCGCGTGCGTTTTGAGGTCGCCCAGAACGACCTCGACGAGTACCGGCAACTCGCCGACTTCCTGAACCTGGGCCGGGTCGACCTCGTCTGCATGCAGCACGAGTACGGCATCTTCGGCGGCCCGGCCGGCAGCCACCTGCTGCTGACACAGCGCCGCCTGCGCATGCCGGTCGTGACTACGCTGCACACCGTGCTGCGTGAACCGAGCGATTTGCAGCGCCAGGTGCTGACCGAGATCTGTCACCTTTCGGATCGTGTCGTGGTGATGAGCGAACGGTCCCGCCGATACCTGGGCGAGATCTACGCAGTGCCGGCCGCCAAGGTCGACCTCATTCACCACGGAATTCCCGACATGCCCTTCGTCGACCCCAATTTCTACAAGGACCTGTTCGGCGTCGAAGGCCGGCGCGTCATCCTTACATTCGGCCTGCTCTCGCCCAACAAAGGCATCGAGAACGTCATCCGGGCGCTGCCCGCCGTCGTCGAACGGTTCCCGGATGCGGTCTACCTCGTGCTCGGCGTCACCCATCCCCACGTCAAACGTGAGAAAGGCGAGGAGTACCGCATTTCCCTGCAGCGGCTCGCGCGCGAGCTCGGGGTCGGCGATCACGTAGTATTCTACAACCGGTTCGTCGACATCGGCGAGCTTTGCCAGTTCCTCGGCGCCGCCGACCTCTACGTTACGCCTTACTTGAACGAAGCCCAGGCCGTGTCCGGCACTCTCGCCTATGCGGCCGGGACCGGCAAGGCGGTAGTCTCCACGCCGTACTGGTACGCCGAAGAGCTGCTGGCCGAGGGCCGGGGCCGGCTCGTACCGTTCAACGACCACGCGGCGCTGGCCGAATCCTTCGTCCGGCTCTTCACCAACGAGGCGGAACGCCATTCCATGCGCAAGCAGGCCTATGCGTTCGGCCGCCAGATGATCTGGAAGGAAGTCGCGCGCAGCTATCTCGATACTTTCCACCGCGCCGCCGAGGAACGGCTGCGCAGCCCGGTTTTCGTGGACCGCGTCGCGGTCGAAGACCCGCTGGACATGGACCTGCCCGAACTGAACCTCAACCACCTGCTCACACTCACTGACGACACCGGAATCATCCAGCACGCCCGCAACACCGTGCCCAATCTCGGCGAAGGCTATACCACCGACGACAACAGCCGGGCGTTGATTGTGTCTTTGCGCGCGCTGGAGCACGAGAAGGACACCGCGGTCCTCCACCGGCTCGCCGGTCGCTACCTGGCCTTCATCGACTACGCCTTCAATCGCGAGAACCGGCGCTTCCGCAACTTCCTCGGCTACGACCGCCGCTGGCTGGAAGACACCGGCTCGGAAGACTCCCATGGCCGCGCCCTCTGGGGTCTTGGCACCGTGGTTGGGGCCTCGCGCGACGATGCGTTCGTCGCCCTGGCCATGAATCTGTTCGACATGGCCCTGCCTGCCGTCGAGGTCTTCTCCAGCCCGCGCGCCTGGGCCTACGCGCTGCTCGGTGTCTGTTCCTACATCAAGCGCTTCCCGGGTGCCAGCAACGCCCGCCGGGTCCGTGACGCGCTGGCGCAGCACTTGCTCGGAATGTACCGTGCGTGCGCCACCGACGAGTGGAAGTGGTTCGAGCAGTCCCTCGCCTACGGCAACGCCCGGCTGAGCCAGGCGCTTATCCGCGCCGGCGCCGACATCGGGAACGAGGAGATGACCGCCGCCGGCCTGAGCTCGCTCGACTGGCTGGTCCGTATCCAGACCGCCGAGGCCGGTAACTTCTCACCGATTCCCAACACCGGCTGGAAGCGCGGCACCCCGAGACCCCACTTCGACCAGCAGCCAATCGAGGCGCAATGCACGGTCGAAGCCTGCTTCCGGGCCTGGCGCGTTACCAAGGAACGACGCTGGCGCGAGGCGATGACCACGACGTTCGAATGGTTCCTCGGTCGCAACGACCTCGGCCGGCCCGTCTACGACTACGCGACCGGCGGCTGCCACGATGGCCTGCACCCCGAGGGCGTTAATGCCAACGAAGGGTCCGAGTCCACCCTCGCCTTCCTCGGCTCGCTGCTCACCCTGCGCTATGCCGAAACCGTGGGCAGCGAGGAGGACCGCTGACCGCGAGCGACGGCCTCTTCCAACGCTGGCCGAGCAATCCCATCCTGACCGCCGCGGACTGGCCTCATACCGTCAACGCCGTGTTCAACCCCGGCGCAGTCCGGCTGCCGGACGGCACGACGCTCCTGCTTTGCCGCGTCGAGGACCGGCGGGGCATTTCCAGTCTCTGGGCGGCCCGCTCTGCCGACGGCATCTCCGACTGGCAGGTCGACTCCGAACCGGCCATGCTCCTGAACTCGCACCACCACACCGAGGAAGCGTGGGGTGTCGAAGACCCGCGCGTCGTGTGGCTGGATGAAATAGGGAAGTACGCGACGACATATACCGCTTACTCGTCCGCGGGACCGGCCGTTTCGCTGGCGCTCACCTCCGACTTCCGGAAGTTCGAACGGGTCGGCATGGTGATGCTGCCGGACAACAAGGACGCGGCTCTCCTGCCGCACCGCATAAACGGCCGCTGGCAAATGCTCCACCGACCTAATGCCGGGCTTACCACGGACATCTGGATGGCCGAGTCACCCGACCTGCAGCATTGGGGCGGCTATCGGCGCGTGCTCGGGGCCCGCCAGGGCGCATGGTGGGACGCGTTCCGGATCGGACTCGGGCCGCCGCTCATCGAGACCGAACGCGGCTGGCTGATGCTCTACCACGGAGTACGGCAGACCGCGGCCGGGTGCCTCTACCGCGTCGGCCTGGCGCTGCTCGACGCCCAAGACCCGAGCCGGGTGCTCCGGCGCGGCGATGAATGGGTATTCGGCCCGGAGGAAGATTACGAACGTCAGGGCGACGTCGGCGACGTTGTCTTTCCCTGTGGCACGACCATCGGGCCGGACCGCGATACCCTGAGCATCTACTACGGCGCAGCCGACACCTGCATCGGCCTCGCCACAGCCCGGGTCTCCGAGCTCCTTGCGTGGCTCGACCGCCACCCCTCGACCTCCGCACCCGCGGTCTAAGCGGAACTTGATCTACACAGTCACTCTCAACCCGGCCCTGGATCGGACACTATACGTGGAATCGCTATCGCCCGGACAGACGACCCGAATCCGTCACGAGGAACGCTATGCGGGCGGCAAGGGAATCGACGTGTCGCGGGCCCTCCGCGAAATGGGCAGCGACAACGTCGCGCTCGGACTCGTGGGCGGATTCGGCGGCAAGGAACTCGAAGGCCGGTTGCTGCTCGCCGGCGTCGCCTGCAGGTTCACCCACATCGCCAACGAAACCCGCACCAACATCATCATCCAGGACGAGCCGAGCGGAGCCGAAACCGCGCTGCTGGCTCGCGGCCCCGAGGTGCAACCTTCCGAGTTGATGGACTTCCTCGACGTCCTGGAGAAATCACCGGACATGAGTCTCCTTGTCATCTCCGGCTCGCTGCCGCCTGGGCTCACGCCCGAAGTCTATTCACGGATGATAACCATCGGCAACGAGCGAGGCGCTCGGGTCGTGCTCGATACTGCGGGCGATGCCCTGCGCCAGTCCATCCGTGCCCGCCCGGCCGTAATCAAGCCCAACCGCTTTGAACTAGCTGACCTCGCGGGCAAGGCACTCCCCGACGTCCGCGCCATCTCCGAGTACAGTACGAGCCTCCTGGACTGGGTCGAGACCGTGCTCGTGTCCATGGGCCCGGAGGGAATCGTGATGGTAACCCGACACCAGATCCTCCACGCGAGGCCGCCAAAGGTGGCGGTGAAGAGCAGTGTCGGCGCCGGCGACTGCGCGGTGGCCGGATTCGTGCACGGATTGGCAATCGGAGAGACGGCCGCCGAGGCGCTGCGCCGGGGGGTCGCCGCCGGTTCGGCCGCGACGTTGAACGCGGGCACCGGCCTCTGCCGCTGCGCAGATGTCGACGCCCTCCTGCCGCAGGTCGCGGTTGAGGAAGTCAGGCTGTGAGCCTCGTCCCCGGCAAGGACATCCTCTCCGCTGCCAACGCGAAGGGCCGTGCGGTCGGCGCGTTCAACTTCAGCGACCTGGAATTCATGCAGGCGATTGTGGCTGCGGCACACGCCCGGCAGACGCCGGTGTTCCTCGCCACGAGCGAAAGCGCCATCGAGTACGCGGGGCTTGAGTATGTCGTCGCCATGGCCAGAGCCGCGGCGGAAACGACGACGGTCCCGCTATGCCTCCACCTGGACCACGGCAGAGACCCCGCACTGATCCGACGCTGCATCAATGCGGGCTACACATCGGTCATGATTGACGCCTCGCACCTGCCGTTCGAGGAGAATCTCCGGCAGACACGCGCCGTCGTACAGATGGCTCATCCGGCCGGCGTCTCCGTCGAAGCCGAACTGGGCCGCCTGGTCGGCCGGGAGGACGGCGTCGTTGTCGCGGAACGAGAAGCGCTTTTCGTTGACCCCGTCGAGGCGGCCCGTTTCGTGACTGAGACCGGCATTGACTCCCTGGCCCCGGCCATCGGCACCGCGCACGGCGCGTTCAAGTTCAAGGGCGAACCGAGGCTGGACTTCGACCGGTTGAGGAAGGTGAAAGAAGGCACCGGCGGAATCCCGCTGGTCCTGCACGGCGCTTCATCGGTGCCGCAGGACTTGCTTGAGAAATGCGAACGATACGGTCTGGACGTGAAAGGGGCGCGCGGCGTACCGGAACAGGACCTTGCGCAGGCAATCAAGCTGGGCGTCAACAAGGTCAACGTCGACACGGACCTGCGGCTCGCGTTCGCGGCTGAGGTGAGACACGTGTTCAACGAACAGCCCAGAGACTTCGACCCGCGACACTACCTGGGCAAGGCCCGGGACGCGGTCAAGGAACTCGTCGAACAGAAGATAGACCTGTTCAACCTGGTCGCGTGAGAGCGCTACGGCCGACCCTCGTCGGCCAAGTGCTTCGTTTCCGGACCGCTGCCCCTCGATCTCCCCATCCCTTCATCCCTTCTCCCCTCTACCCCGCGGGTTCCGGAGTGAAGTGCAACCGGGGCCACCGGCGGCGAACTTCTGACCGGCAGCCGGACGCCGCAAGCCGCGTCCCGTTCGGCGCCATCTTCTCGCGTTTGACAAGCACGGGTTAGAGGCTAGAATCGAGCCATGAGCAAAGTTGGCATAGCAGTCCTCGCCTCGGGCCGCGGCACGAACTTCGAGGCGCTGGCCCGCTCGGTCCGGAGCGGTGACACGAACGGCGAGATCCGCCTGCTCGTCGTCAACGTCCCGGATGCGCCGGTACTGAAGCGGGCCGAGGCCGAACATGTTCCCTCCGTACTCATTCCCCACCGTCAGTTCAAGATTCGCGGCGAGTTTGAACAGGCGCTTGCCGCCGAGCTGAGGAGACACGACATCGGTCTTGTCTGCCTGGCCGGATTCATGCGCATCCTCTCCCCGGTCTTCGTCAACGCCTTCGAGAACCGCATCATGAACATCCACCCGTCGCTCCTGCCCGCTTTTGCCGGCCTGCAGGGGATGCAGGTCCATGAGGCGGCAATCGCGGCAGGCGTGAAGGTCTCGGGCTGCACGGTGCACTTCGTGACCCTGGACCTCGACGCCGGGCCGATTGTTGTCCAACGGGCGATAGCGGTATGCGACACCGACACGCCGGAAACGCTCTCGCAGCGGGTGCTGGTCGAGGAACACCAGGCCTATGGCGAAGCCGTGAAGCTCTTCTGCGCCGGCCGCCTCAGGATTGAAGGCAGACGCGTTCTTGTCCGTGGGAACGAGGAAACGACCCGTGGCTGAGAAGAAGCTGCGGGTTGCCGTCGTCGGGTGCGGGACTCAATCGCAGCTTGCCTACATTCCCGTTCTCAGACAGAACCCGTCGGTCGAGATCTCCTCGCTTTGCGACACCGACGTCCGCAAGCTGAACCAGCTCTGCGCGATTCACAAAGTCGAGAAGCACTACGTCGACTTCGACGACCTGAAGGAAGACGAGGCGATTGACGCCGTCGTCATCGCCACTCCCAACCACCTGCACGCGCCGATGGCCCTGGCGGCAATGCGCTACGGCAAGGACGTGCTCTGCGAGATGCCGCTGGGACTTGACGCCGCCGAAGTCAGACAGATGATGAGCTGTGCGGAGCAGGAGAAGCGGAAGCTCATGCCCGCGATGAACACGCGCCTCCGGCCCGACATCCAGACCATCCGCCGGTTCGTCGAAGGCGGAGAATTGGGTGAGCTCTATTACTGCAAGACCGGCTGGCTTCAGGGCCGCGAGTCCTGGTCACTGTCCGGCTGGCGCGGGGAGCGGCTGCGGGCGGGCGGCGGCGCGTTCCTTTCGCTCGGCACTGCCCTGCTCGACGCCTCGCTTGCCCTGCTGGCCCCGCACAAACCGGTTTCCGTCATCGGGGCGGCCCATCATCGGGCCCCGCAATCTGAGGTGGAAGACACCGCCTTCGCGATGATCCGATTCGAGCCGGACCTGACCCTGACGCTCGAGGTCGGCTGGTCCATGCTGCAGGAGAAGGACCTGACGTACCTGAACCTGTTCGGCAACGCCGGAGCGGCGCTGCTCAATCCGACTCAGATCCACAAAGAGATGCACGGACACCTGGTAAATGTCACGCCCCAGATACCGGCCAAGGACTACCAGCGCTCGTCCTGGCGGATGCTCGTGAACCTCTGGGTGGAATCGCTTGTGCGGGGAACGCCGTTGCCCATCGACGCCGCCGAAGCGCAGACGATCAGCCGACTCGCGGACGCCTTCTACCGCTCCCAGTCAACCCGCACCGAGGTCCCCCTAAAGCAGTAGAGCCAGGAGTGAATTGTGAAGAGTGAAAGTCGGACCCGGATTTCACTATTCTCCATTCACTGTTCACCATTGGCCCCCGAGGTCCCGCTCACATCCGAAAAGTCCTGACCCTGGCCGTCTCGGCTGTCGGCCTCGGCGCGTTTGCATTCGCGCCGTTCCCGCTCCGTCTCCTGGCCTTCTTTGCGCTGGTCCCGCTCTTCTGGACGATTCGGGACGCGCGGCCGGGACGTGCGTTCCTGTGGGGCTGGCTGTTCGGCGGGCTGCTCTTCGCCGCCCACCTCTGGTGGCTCTGGTTTCTGGTCGTGCCGGTCCAACCCGTCACGCGGTTCCTGCTGGATATCGGCGTGGTCCTGCTCTTCGCCTACCTCGGCCTGTATATCGCCGTATTCGCGTGGCTCACGCGCCGCTGGGGCCTCTGGGCCGCGCCGCTCACCTGGCCGTTGCTTGAGTTCATCCGCACCAAATCACAGATCGGTTTCCCCTGGGGCCTGCTCGGTTACACGATGACGCCGTACTTACCTTTCATCCAGCCCGCCTCAATCGGAGGCATCTACCTGGTATCGGCATGGCTGGTACTGGTGAATGTACTTCTGTACAAGCTCTACGCTACACGCTTCACGCCCGACGCTCCGGATGCGCGGCGCATGCTGGGTCCTGCCCTTGCGCTAGCCGCCGCCTTCGCCGCACCGCTCATCTTCTCAGCACTCTACATCCGGCCACTCAAACCGTGGTTCAACGTCGCCATTGTCCAACCGAACGTCTCCCCTCTCGACAAAGGGGACTGGGACTCGCGCTCCACCATCGAAGGGGACCTCGCCCGCCTCACCCTGCAATCGGCCGCAACCCATCCCAACCTGATCCTGTATCCTGAAACGGCAACGCTCACCGACGTAACGAGGGCGTCAACCGTCGGGAATGTGGTTCGCGGCCTGGCCGATTCGCTCCGTACCGAGATATTCACCGGCTCGCCCCTCTACGACGAACGCCGGAATTCCTGGCATAACGGCGCGGTGCTCATCCGGCCGGGCGAGCAACCCATCAAGCAGCGCTACTACAAGAATCGGCTGACCCCATTCTCGGAGAAGATACCGTACTCGGACGAGTTGCCGATACTCCGCAAGATACTCGGCACTGCCGACATGGGCGACTGGGCAAGAGGTCACGATTACACCGTATTCAAATGGTCGGGCGGCACGCTCTCGGCGCTCATCTGCTATGAGGCTATCTTCCCGGACTACGCGCGCGAGTTCACCCGCCGCGGTTCGCAACTCCTGGCGGTCGTGACCAATGACGGCTGGTTCGGCCGACTGGTCGGGGCGCAGCAGCACGCGGAACTGGCGGTCTTGCGCACAGTCGAGAACGGCGTGCCGATGATCCGGAGCGCCAACAACGGCGTCTCCTTCATCGTCGACCCCTACGGCAGGATACTCAAGCGCACCCCGCTGTTTGTGCAGACGACCCTTACCGGACCTGTCCCGCGCCCCATCGCGCCGACCCTCTACCGCCGCTACGGCGACTGGTTCATGCTTGTCTGTCTTCTCGGCCTCATTGCGGGCTCTGTTGCTCGACTGGTGAGCGCCCGCAAAGCCCGGCCGCAGTAGCAGGCTGCCCGCCCTCGGACCCGCCCCAGAACAGGAATTCCCGCAGATCACGCAGACGACGCGGCGAGTCGCCCCGACGCCGATGGAGGGGTCTCGCCCGGTCCGGAAGGACAACCGCAGATTACGCAGATGCCACAGATTTCCGGCCAGAACCCCTGAACCCGTGAACCCCGTTCTCTCGACCACTGGACCACCTTCCCCCTATTCTGACATGTCCAATCAGAATCGAGATTTCCTCGCAATCGGAGCAGCAACGGGCAGAGCAGCTCGGGAAGCACTTCTCCGGGCAAATCGGAGAGCAACGGTCGGAGCTTACTCGGGAGCAACCCGGACAGGAACCCGCGGACTTACTCGGGCCGCAACGCTCCGACCAACCCGGAGAGGAACGTGCAGACCAACCTACGGACTAACCGGGAAGGTAACGCGGAGTGCAACCGGTGAAGTAACCCGGCGAATTCCGGTGGAGGTTCATCCGGGAATTGCGGTGGAGATAGCCCTTCGAACGATGTACGAAGCAACGGTGTCCGCAACCTCCTAGACGACGTAGGGGGCGGGGGTGTAGATTTGACGCTAGACGCCTAACGCATTACGCCAGAAGCAGATACACCGAAAGGCCGACTTGGACGAATGATACAAACTCGTCTCATTCCTGCCGTAACTGCTTCCCGCTCGCCCATGGCTGTCTGCCGCGAGCCACAAGCCGCAGGCACATAGCCCGGAGACCCGCCTCCTGCGCTACCCCTCAGAGTTATAGGATTCCCCGCATCTGCCCCCGATCCTCCCCTCCGCAGAACCAAGGGCGGGCTTTCGCCCGCCCCTTCTACTCCTAACTGCTCTCTGCTAACTGCTAACTTCTGCTCACCTTGTCACCACGACCTTGCGTACGGCTTGTGCTTGAGCTTGCGCTTCAGCCGTCCTCACGAAATAGACGCCCGGAGCCACGGCATGCACGTCATTCGCGCCGGCTCTCAGGTCCATCACCTTCCGCCCCGCCGCGTCCAGTAACTCCGCCCTGTCTACTGTCTGCTGTCTACTATCTACTGTTCCGAGCACCAGCGCGCCGCGGACGATGGTCGGCAGTGGCTCGGGACCCCCGACCTTTGGCGTCAGTCCCTCAGCAGTTCCCGCGCCGCCCGAATCGCGCAGGACCGAGATGCTGGAGCTACGGTAATTGGCGACATAGACCCGGTTCTGGGCCGGATTCCACGCAAAGGCGGTCGGCTCGCTATCGACCCTAATGGTCGCAATGACGCTGTCGATGGCGCCGTCTATCACGGTCACGTTGCTGCCGTAGTAGTTCGCGCAGTAGACTTTGTTGTTGGTCGGGTCATAGCACAAGATCCAAGGGTTGTAGCCCGCATTCACACTGGCAGTGACGCTGTCAGTCGCTCCGTCTATCACGGTCACGGTGCCGCCACCATTCGCGCAGTAGGCCTTGTCATTGGTCGGGTTGTAACAGAGGGCGCAAGGTTCGTTGCCTGCAGCCACCGTTGAAATGACCCGGTCGGTTTCCCCGTCTATCACGGTAACGCTGTCGCCGTACACATTCGCGCAATAGATCTTGTTGTTCGTCGGGTTGTAGCAGAGGGCATAAGGGTACTTACCTGCAGCCACGGTGGCGACGACCCCGTTGGTCGCTCCGTCTATGATCGTCACGCTGCCATTATAGCCATTGTTCGCGCAGCAGACCTTGTTATTGGTCGGGTTGTAGCAGAGGGCGCAAGGGGTGTAACCCGCAGTTACGGTGGCGATGACGCTGTCAGTCCGGCCATCAATCACGGTTACGTTGTCGCTGCTATCGTTCGCGCAATAGACCCTGTTGTTCATCGGGTTGTAGCACAGGGCATGAGGGGCGTGACCTGCAGCCACGGTGGCGAGGACGCTGTCGGTCGCGCCGTCAATCACGGTTACGTTGGCAGTGGCGTGGTTCGCGCAGTAGACCTTGTTGTTGGTCGGGTTGTGGCAGAGGGCATAGGGGTAGCCGCCAGCAGCCACAGTGGCGATGACCCGGTCGGACGCGCCGTCCATCACTGTCACGCTGCCGTTTACGCTGCAACTCGCGGAGTAGACCTTCCGGTTGGTCGAGTTGTAGCACAGAGCGTAAGGCAACGCGCCTGTGGCCACAGTCGCGATGACGCCGTTTGCCGCGCCGTCAATCACGGTCACGTTGTTGCTGATACTGTTCGCGCAGTACACCTTGCTATTCTGAGGGTTGCAGCAGAGGACCCAAGGTCCGCTGCCTGCGGTAACGGTGGCGATGACCCCGTTGGTCGCGCCATCAATTACCCTCACGCTGCCGCCGCTGTAGCTCGCGCAGTAGATCTTGTTGCTGGTCGGGTTGTAGCATACGTCATGAGGCCAACGACCTGCAGTCACTGTAGCAACGACCCCGTTGGTCGCGCCGTCAATCACGGTCACGTTGTTGCTGGAGTAGTTCGCGCAGTATACCTTGTTGTCGGTCGCGTTGTAGCACAGAGCCCAAGGGGCACCGCCTGCGGCCACTGTGGCGATGACGCTGTCGGCCCCGCCGTCAATCACGGTCACGTTGTCGTCGCTGAAGTTCGCGCTGTAGACCTTGATGTTGGTAGGGTTGTAGCAGAGGGCCTGGGCATAGTAGCATGCGTCTAGAGTGGCGATGACGCTGTCGGTCGCGCCGTCTATCACCATCATACCCGTACCCCCACCCGTACCCCCAGCGCAATAGACCCTGTTGTTCGTCGAGTTGTAACAGAGGGTGGCCCCACTTGCGTCCACGCTGGCCAGAACGCTGTCGGTCCCGCCGTCAATCACGGTCACGTTGCCGCCGCTGTTCGCGCTGTAGACCTTATTGTTGGTCGAGTTGTAGCACAGGACCAGAGGGTCGCTACCCGTGGCCACGGTGGTGATGACCCTATTCGTCTTGCCGTTTATTACGGTCACATTGCTGTCGTCATAGCTCGCGACGTAGACCTTGTTGTCGGTCGGATTGTAGCAGAGAGCCTCTACAACCGCCCCGGCTGGGATTCGGGCAATCCTCTGGTTCGTGGCCCCATCAATCGCGAGCACGCAGTCCCCAAATCCGCCGGCGACATAGACGGTGTTGTTGGCTGAGTCATAGACCAGGCACTGCGGGCTTTCCAGCCCGCCGAGCGAATCCGGCAGATAGATGGTCTTCTCCAGCCACTGGGCATGGACGGCTGACAGCGAACAGCTAACAGCTAACAGCACAACTGCGGACTTCATGATACCTCCCTATCTCGTGATGATGACCTTAGAGACGCTCGACGCCTGATGCTCTACGCCGGACGCCCGACGCACGAAGTAGACGCCCGGAGCTAGGGCATGCACGTCATTCGCGCCCGGACGAAGGTCGAGCACCCTACGACCCATGGTATTAAGCAGCTCCACCCTGTATGCTGAATGCTGTCTACTATCTACTGTTCCTAGCACCAGCACGCCTCGGCAAGGGCTGGGCGCTATCTGCAATGACGCGGCCGGAACCGCGTTGCGGCGTTCGACGGCCCCATCGCACGTGGTGTCCATGTCTGCGAGTTCGTGCAGGTAAAGCAGGACGCGGACCTCGTCCTGCACTTCCTGGACCTGAGGTATCCAGACCGGCGGGTTCGATATGTCGTAGACATGATTTGCCGGGTTCATCGCCGAGTCGTTGACCCGGGTCCAAGGGCTGATGCCTGCACCACCATAGACAACGGCGGTGGCGCTGTCTATCAACTGGATGGCGTGCTGGTTCTTCCTTATCTTCGGGTTGCTGTCGACCTGCGGCTGAATCCGCAGGTACGCGCAGGGCACCTGCTTCATGAATCGGCCTGCC
>DATJQV010000013.1 GCA_035505375.1 bacterium
GAAGGTTGGATGACAAATCCAAACCCCGATAACTCTAACCACCATTTACCGGGCGGGCAAAGCAGTGCAGCCCGCCTGACGCTCAAGTACGACGGGGCCGAGCGGCGACTTCACGTGAAATTCAAGGGTGGGTTCACAAGCGACACTTCGGATAACTGGTTCGGTGATTTGAGTCAAAACATCTGTCCGCCCGGCGGAACGGCAACCCCATACTATCGGCAGTACGATGACTGCACGGCCAATAGATTCGTCGGCGGTACTCCGGATGTACTTCCCTACAATCCGAATTTGAATTTCAACGCGTTCAACAATGCCTCTTTTGCGGTTGCAACACCGTTACCCATTTACCGGGATGGGGTTCCCTACGAGTATACCGACACCGCCTTGGGCATCTTGAGCATCAGCTACGACATCACGCCCGGTCTCACGCTCTCTTCCGTAACCGCATTGGAGTGGACCAACGGACAAGAGGCGGGCGCGAGTCCCAGCCCGGGAGTCGACCTCGTTGATGTTGGCGCCTCTGATCAATCGCAGGAGTTTTCCCAGGAATTGCGCCTCATCAGTAACTGGCAGGACAGTTGGTTCAATTTCATGGTCGGCGCGCTGTACAATCCAACAACCAGGACGGACAAGCTAGATCTCGTTATCGTCGGAGCGGGGAGCCTGGCGCAGCTCGGTACTTACAATCTTTACACCGACTCTAACACGCGACTAAAGAGCGAAACCGACGGGGTGTTCGGTCAGTTCACGCTGCGGCCAAACCAACACTGGGACCTCAGTGCGGGAGTCCGCTATACCTACGTCGAGAAGCACTTCACGAGCATGGCGGTGTTTCATAACTACCCGGCATTGTTTTCGCCAGGTCCGCCAGGTGAAGATATTCAAAACGTACCGGAGAACCTGCGATCTGTAAGGGAGACCGCAGTCACCCCGGAAGTCACTTTGAGGTACTCCCCGAACGACGACGTGATGACATTTGCTTCCTACAAGGAGGGCTACAAGGGACCGGGCTTCAACGTGGACCTAGCCGCGCCGTCGTTCAATGCGACCAACGTAAGTCCGTTCGCCGGCGAGAGGACCGAAGGATTCGAAGGCGGCATCAAGGCGGAACTCTTCAGCCGTCAGGTCGCATTGACCGCTGTGGGCTACCGGTACAACTATCGGGATTTGCAGGTGGCTGTTACGGACGTCGCGGCCCATAGGTCCATCACCCGCAACGGCGCCGACGCGCGGGTTCAGGGCATTGAACTCACGACGGCCTATAGTCCTCAGCACATCCTCGGGCTGTCGCTGAATTCCTATATCAATTATAACAAGTCCTACTACTCGGCCTTTGATTTTGCGGCGTGTTACTCCCAGCAAACACTGGCAGAGGGGTGCGTCACCACGGCAACGTTGGCGTATCAGAACCTCACCGGCCGGACCCTCAGCCTTGCACCGAGATGGGTCGGGTTCCTGGGCGGTAGCTACAAGTTGAATCCAACCGGTAGATACACAGCGACCCTCAGTGCCGGGCTAACCTACTCAAGCTCCTATCTCGCGCAGAACTCCCTGCAGCCGCTGAGTTACCAGGGATCCTACGTACTCATGAACTTCGGCCTGCACGTGGGCCCGACCGATGGAGCCTGGGAGGTTGCACTCCTTTGCCGCGACTGTACAAACAGGTACTACCTGACGGAGGGGGTTGACGCCGGTGCAGGTACAGGCAATGCCACCACGGCCTCGTCCCTTGCGTACATTGGACGGCCGCAGGAGATCCTTTTGCAGGTCACTGTTCACCCTTGGCGGCACTAGGAATAGTGGCCATCGCTTAGCCCGGTCATGTGTGGCCGCGATGGGCAATGGCCTTCTGTTCCTTAGCGTGCCAGCCACTGCGATTTCTGCGCCTTTGGAAATCCGACGATGATTCCCCGGGTCAGAGCTCCACCGCCGTGACGAGGCCTCCGGCCGCGATCGCCACGATTAGAAAGGCTTCATCCGGACCGAATTGAAGCGGCGTCGCCGGATAGACAAACCTGCGCGCCACGGTGGCACGGCAGCAACCGTCGAGATTACGACCCCTGCCCCGAGTAGTAGGTCGAAGAAGTGCGTCTGAGTTTCAGCGAGATGAGGGCGAAAGGGAGCGCGACAACTAAGATCGTGGGCAATGCAACGCTGCCGGAAGTATACGCCGCACTCAGCGCGACGAACTCGCAGTCGGCGGCCGCGTCGGGAATTCACCCCTTGTCGGAGACGGGGGCACCGTAAGCGTCCGGGCATCCCGTCCTCGTTGATTGCGGGTCAGTGGATGCGGACGGTTGGCTTCCAGACGTGCGGCATCAGCTCGACGAGGCGATGTTCAGGGGTCAGCGGCAAGCGCTCCAGGACATCGCGCAGGTACGCATAAGGATCGTGGCCATTGAGCCTGGCGCTCTGGATCAGGCTCATCACGATGGCGGCACGGCGACCGGCGCGGGCGGATCCCGCGAACAGCCAGTTGTTGCGACCGATCGCGATGGGCCGGATGCGGTTCTCGAGCCAGTTGTTATCGATCGGCAGGTTGCCGTCGTCGAGGTAGCGCGTGAGCGCGTCCCAGCGACGCAGGCTGTAGCTGATGGCCTTAGATGTGGCCGATCCTTCCGGCACCTGCGCGAGCTTCCGATCGAGCCACGCGCGGAGCTTCTCGGCGACGGGTTTGGCCTTCTCCTGACGCAGACGGCGCCGTCCTGCTGCATCAAGCTCCAGGTCCTTGGCCTCGCGTTCGACGGCGTACAGCGCGCCGTACAGTTCAAGCGCCTCCGCCGCGATCTCGCTCTGGTGATTGACGTGTAGCGCGTGGAACTTGCGGCGAGCGTGCGCCATGCAGCCGACCTCAGTGACGCCACCGCGGAACAGCGCGTCATAGCCCTGGTAGTCGTCGCAGACGAGCTGACCCTTCCAGTCGCCGAGGAACGCCCGGGCATAGTCGCCACCGCGACCCTCGGCGAAGTCGTAGACGACGATCTGGTCCGGATCGAACGCGGTCGTGCCATACGCCCACAGGTAACTTCGGTGGGTGCGTTTCAGGCCCGGCTTCAGCATCGGGACCGGCGTTTCGTCGGCATGCAGTACGGATCGCTTGAGCAGCAGCGTCTTCAT